>JAQUHM010000320.1 GCA_028683595.1 Geobacteraceae bacterium
TGCGAGTTGTTCCAATGCTTCTTGCAGATCCAGCATTAGACAGGTTTTGCCCGAACCTGGCAGACCCGTGAGCAGGATAGCGCGTTTTCCAGCATCAATGGCTGCGAGTAGTCTGTTCACAGTCGGACTTGGAATAAGCTCTCCAGCAATGTCTCGATGCCACGACCTGCCGATGGAGGAAGTGCTGGTAAACGATGCTCGCACCTCTGCAATGATCATGATCGGTACCAACATTGCTCCCGCTTGATGGAGCACGACCTTGAGGTCGTCTTTGGTCAGGCGATGTTGGGTGGAGGCGGTTGGGCTGCCACCATCCATGCGCGCCTCGAGTTGATCGATGCGTGTCCAAAGGGCATCGAATGCAACCCTTGAGTTGCTCGCCATATAACGCAAACGTTCTCGGAGAAAAGCCTCCATGCGATCTAGTTCGTGGCTGGATTCAAACTTCGTGCGGCGCAGGAATTCGTAGGTTGAAAGATTGGAGGCTTGAGTGACAAGTGGCGTTGCCAATTCTGCATCTACTTTTTGATGTTCTTGGCTCAAACTCGCACGGTAGCTTGCCTCGTTGGCTTGAGTAGTGGTGTGTTCACGCAGTTTGGCTAGCGCACCGAAAGGGCTGCGCGAATAAAAGCGAACTTCAGCATTTTGATTAGTGGCCAGCAAGCTGGCCGCCTTATGCAATTCATCGGCGAGGTCAGCTATCGTCCATGCCTTGAAATCGATTTGGTTTTTTTTGCACTGGCAGCAAATCAATGTGCCGTCGGCTTTTCCGACTACAATATCGTCCACCAAGTACGTTGCCGAATCCACTTCAATCCATTGAAATTCTGGATCGGATAGGACGGTCAAAGCCCATTCAAATGCTACCAGCGTTTGGTAGCCATCACCTCGGTTGGAGCGAATACCTGCGATGCTCATTTTGTCCTCAATTTATCTCTTATTTCAGTTCTGCCCAACGTCACAAGGCTGACCGGCCATCCGGCCGGTCTTGCCGCTGGTTATGCTTCGCGATTTCGAATTTGCGACTTTAAGCAATTCATCATCTGAGACAGAGTCTCAACAAGCTGATTTTTCATGTGTTCGTTGGTGCCAATTGTAAAACCAATGTTAAATTCTATATCTTCATCTGATACATGGAGTGACTTTAACTCTAACAATTTCTGCTTGCCGAATTGGAATTCTTGAAATTGGTCTAGGACATAGTTTAGCTCCAGATAATGCCTATCCTCGATTAGCAATGCAGCTTTTCTAATCTTTTGTCGTGTTTTAATTATCTGTTCAGCAAACGTTTTAACTTTCTTTGCAGTCGCTGAATTCCATAGGTCGTTAACTGCAGTTTCAAGGTCTGCCAATGATGTCCATAAATCGTTATAAAGTTCAAATTGCTTTTCTATGTACCTTAAGTCCCTGGATTTGTAGATTTCATACTCAGCACCCAACCGAGCTTTAAATTCCTCGATCTTGATTGAGCTATTCATCGTCAATTCAGTTTTTATTGCTTCTAGCCTTTTCTGGTTCTCTGTTTGTATGTCAGAGGTTGCCTGCGCGAGTTTTACGTCATATTCGTGCTTTATTGAATGCGTAAGCCTTTCCTTTATCCAATTTCGAAGAAGGAATCCTAAAACACCTATTAATGCTGTTGAAATTGCCGCGCTTGAAACTGTCTGTGAAAAAATTCCCATTTCTCTCAACCTCAATGTATTGTCTATGCCCACTTACCAAGGAAACCCTACTGTTTATTTCTTCTCTGCATAACGTCGTGGGCGGTGAGCGGGATTCACCGCTCCACCGGCCTAGTTATGCCAAATCAATCTTCCATTGATTTATTTGCGACTTGATCTGAAATACTATTTCTTCAAATTTATTTTTATCGATAAAAATTTCATCACCCTCTTTGTACCAACCGAGTACGTTACATTTTTCAATGTCTTTTAAAGCAATTCCAGCATGATGAACTATTGATATACGAATAAGCCTTAAATCACCCATGACAGGCGCTTTTAATTCATTCTTGTTTATATGAAATTGCTCAGCAATCTTTGAGCGATAATGATCTTCCCAATATTGGTATAAAGAAACAAGTGCCATGTTTCCTATAAATTTGAAATTAACTCCATTTTCAGTATTTCTTTCCTTATATTCTTTTTGTGAACATTCATGGAGAACAACCGATTCAGGGACATTGGGATCACCTTTGCCATAAATCATTGAAACAGAGTCTAGATAGTCAATACTTGCCAGCTCCGGATGGCTATTCTTCAGCATGTCTAAAGAGTCTCGCTGGTTCTTTACAAACCACTCTCTCAACTTATCAAAGCCAGTGGTAGCATCAATATATACTCCGTAAATGTGATCTAATACGCCTTCGAATTCAAATACAGCGTTCATGTTGTTCCTTTATTCGCATAACTCATTATTGACCGGTTAGTCGCCGGTATCTACATATATAAACAAGCATCTACCCGTAGATAAAAGCATCTGCAGATAGATACCTAAGAAGTATATACATATAGACGCTTTTTCGGTTTTCCGCTGTTATCCGTTTCATCTACTCGTATATGCTTTTCTAGTTGCGTACCAACAATATTTCCGTACTTCACAAACCAAAATTGTTTCTCTGGATTCCATCGGCCACCAGCGGCTTTTGCTTTTGCTTGTAGTTCCTTTTCATACCCTTCAATGTGAAGTGGAACCAGAGCGTCAGCGGCGTATCTTGGCGGTGGCGGAGTCCAGTTCCGTTCTCTCAACAACAAGTTCCACTGTTTTAAGCCGTTGCTTCAACTCAGCATCATACCGAAACCGGACACATACCAAAGCATCACCGTATTGCTCAGTAAGCCTTTTAGTCCCTCTTTGTCCAGGTTTTGGGATTAGTCGTGTTTTCATACAACTCCCCAATATTTCAGATATTTACAAATTTAATATCATAATATCCAAAAACAATAAACCTTTCCTGTTTGTTAACTCATGTTTTGAGTGATTTTTGAAGAAAATTGAGCTTGATGCTATTACAATGATTCGAGTGGCTTTGAGTGGTTTTAAAAAATAGTTAAAGTTGTATAGATAAAGAGCAAAATACCGTTTTTGGAGGATTTGTAGCCACAACAACATAATTTATGGTTTTTTGAGGAATTGTCTTAATTCATATATTGATGATCATTTAGACCATTTCAGGATGGTGGGAAATTGAAGGGATAAAGCTAATGCTGTTGCAAATGCGAGTGTGGTCCGTTTTTTTGCAATCCGCAGGTTGTTTATATTAACAGTTAACTTTCTAGTTTCTTATACTTTGTAGGTTTTAAACTTTAGAATAGTTTTTTTTATTTCAGTCGAAAATAAAGGAAATTAGGCTTTATATAGATTCTGGGCTTTTCTGAGATCAGGTATGAAAATCTGATGTCACACGCGAATTGAATGTAATTAAGGATTTTATAGTTTTTTATAGATCACAATTACATCTCACTTTTAACGACAATGGGCTTGGCAAGGTTTGTTAAATCCAATGCTTTCTGCCAGTATTCCAATTGATTAAGTAAAATCTGGCGGAAATATTGACTTTTGATGAATTCTGATATTTTACGAACTTTATAAAATTCTGCTTTTCATATCCACCATTTTACAAATCCCATAACGGTGTAGGTTTGCGAGGTGTGGTGCATAAAATAATTAAATATTTTAGAGAGTTGTGAAAGCGTAGTGTGTGAAAATTTCTTATACACTACGCTTTAATTAATGATTTTATGTACTTGCGATGGCCATACACCACACCCTTTATCTTGCATTATCATTGTTTTTGGAATTTACGTTAATTCACTTCCATTCCGAGATTTATTAATCAAGTTTTGTTGGATTTTTGATTGAAAAGGAAATTTGTGGTCAATCTGGGAAATTCTCGTTTATTTAGGTTTTTGGATCTTCGGCAGGATTATGTACACTTTTGTACTTAATGATGTGTTTTTGGGGGAATAGTTGTTCCAGGGGTAATATAAATACTTTTAGTTGAGCCGAATAAAGAGTATTTCGCCGATTGGGCTTATTTTGAACAGATTCGTTATATGGGCCGTAGTGGGCATTTCCGGAAATGAAACTGGACATCGCCTTTAAACAAGTTTCCTGAGTTATTGTATTCTTCGCATAAGAATAGCCAAAATACAGACCCCTGCAGATATCATGCTTAGGTCATTAACTGGCAATTTCTTGATTTGAACAATTATAAACATACCAATCGTTATATCCTTTGGAGAGCATTCTCTGTTGTATCCAACTATCTTCAGTAAAAGCAATTCTTGGAAGCTTGTGACCAATATTAATGTAAATAGCCTTAACCCTCTTTCTGCAAATATTTTACAATTACGTTCAGATTGAGAGTTATAAGTTTTTACATTGTTTTATCGATTGAGCGTGTTCTCGTGCCTCAAAATAATCTTTCAGGCAGGCCTTTGTATAAAGAGTTCTGTGCCTTATGAAGTTACTGACTAATAACCCCAGATTGTCAAAAAAAACGGCTTCTCTCTTTTTTTAGAGAAAAGCCGCTTAAGTGCAGTTTACGCTTTTTGGGGGTAGTGCTATTTTCCTTCACTGGTACATTTGCTATTTTAA
>JAQUHM010000031.1 GCA_028683595.1 Geobacteraceae bacterium
ACGAGCGGTGCGACAAACTGGCAAAGCGGGCAGCAGATGAGGGAATACGTGCAGCGGCAGCGGCACATCAGCTAAAGGAAGCTGAACAGACAGAGAAGGCAATCCCGGTACCGGTGGCCCCTGTAAATCGGCCGCTGGTTCAGGTCAGGGAAAAAGTAGCATACGATGCCGAAGAGGATGGTCAACTGAGGCTGTGTTAAAGCAATCCGCAAGCACCCTATCCCGGCCCGTGCCGGAAAACTATCAGGGACATACATAATGAAAATACAGAAATTGACAGAAGAAAACCGCGCCAAGGCCTACGCGCTATTGCGACGCGCATTTCCCGGCAGTGAATACGAAGCGGAGTTGGTGCAAAAATTCCACGAAAACGGCAAACCATTACAGGAATGGGTGTGTATCCATGTCAATAAGGTCATCGCCTATATAGCCTTTTCCAATGCCTATCATGGCAACGACGTTTGCGGTCTGCACCTGGCACCCATGGCCGTGAGACCCGAATTTCAAAGGCAGGGCGTGGGCTCGGAACTGCTCAGATTCGCCCTGCGGCAGGATGCGATCAAAAGCAAGACCCTGTTTGTTTTGGGTGAACCCGGCTACTATAAAAAATTCGGCTTTGAGCCATGCAGTCTGCCCATCTGCCCTTTTGATAAAGACAATGCCCATTTCCTGAGTATTCGAAATGATACCCCCACCCACTTCATTGTCGGCTATGAACCTGAGTTTAAAACAGCGGCAAAACCGCCCGTCCCCGGGGGCAAGAAGCGCCGTTGAGTCGGCCGCCGTTTATGACAGCCTATGGACCGATCCCGGCCCAGCCTTTTACGTAACGGACATGTTCTTGATGCCACGATTGGAGAACAGGATGAACGCAAACAGTTTCAAAAAACAAAAAATCGCCATCCTGAGCGTCTCGGCCGGAGCAGGACACGTGCGAGCCGCCCAGGCGCTGCAGGCCGCCGTTGAATGCTGGTATCCTGAGGTGGAAGCGGTACACGTGGACCTTATGACTCTGGTGCCGAAACTGTTTCGCACCATCTACGCCGACACCTATATCAAAGTGGTGGAGCGTCATCCTGCCTTCTGGGGTTATCTCTACGACAAGTCGGATCGAGAAAAGGTCGATTCGGCCTTGTCACGGCTGCGCATTGCCATCGAAAGGCTCAATACCCAGAAACTGAAAAAGGTTCTGGCGGCCATCAACCCGGATCATGTCATCTGCACCCACTTTCTGCCGGCCCAACTGCTCTCCCGCAAGATCAGGGCTGGTGAGTTTTCCAAGCCGGTCTGGGTTCAGGTGACCGACTTCGACGTACACGCACTCTGGATTCACCCCCATATCAGCGGCTACTTCGCTGCCCATGAGGAGGTTGCCTGGCGCATGGCCGAGCGCGGCATCCCTGCGGAGACCATCCGTGTGACAGGGATTCCGATCATGCCGGTTTTCGGAGAACGCTATGACCGTACCGCCTGTGCAGCGCAGTTCGGACTCGACCCGAACAAACCCACCCTGCTGATGATGTCGGGTGGTGCCGGAGTCGGAAGCCTCGAGATGCTGGCCAAGCGACTGCTGAGATTAGAAGGGGATTTCCAACTGGTGGCCCTGGCCGGCAGGAACGAGAAGCTGCTTGCAGAACTGCAGGAGTTGGCGAAGCGTCATCCGGAAAGACTCTTTCCCATGGGCTTCACCAAGGTAATTGAACGGATCATGGCGGCCAGCGATCTGGCCATAACCAAACCAGGTGGCCTGACCACATCTGAGTGTCTGGCGGTCGGTCTACCGATGATTGTAGTCTCTCCCATCCCCGGCCAGGAGGAACGTAACGCCGATTTTCTACTGGAGAACGGAGCCGCCCTGAAGGCCTGCGACGCCGGAGCTCTGGCCTGGCGGGTGGATCGGTTGCTGCGCGGACCTGAGCGCATGGCGTCCATGCGCTCACAGGCACTGAAGCTGGGACGACCCTCCGCAGCGCGGGAGGTACTGGAGATAATTTTTTCTTCGGGAAACAGCCGATGAACAGACAATCCGGCAAGCACCAGGGCAGAATACGTCCGCATTGTCCGTGTCAGGCATTTTCCTTACTTGTTGGAATTCAACAGAAAAACTATTCTTTGCATGTGAATGAACAAAAATAGTGCGCCGGCATGATTCCCTTGTCTGGAAAGCTTCACCTGATTTTACCCATCTGGCCCCCTTACTTCAGATTTTCACGTTGCCTGAAGTCTGCCAGTAATAGGCGCATGGGTAGACGTGCCATCGAGACAGCCTGGACATGATGGATTTTATTTCTCCAATATAAGCCTGGTCTGTCTGAAACGGTGCATAGAGGCTTGCTATTCGACTCTACACCTGTGAAGCAGTGACCACTGTTTTATGTAACCCGGCAGGTTGGCCGCAAAAACGCCGAGTATCAATACTGCTGTAAGAACCGGAATCAAATATTCCGGGTAAACATGGATAATGCCGAGCAGTCCGACATGCGTCAAGGCCATGATGCCGCGAACTTGATAGAGCCAGTGACGACTCTGGCACATTCTGGAAACAATCAGAGCGGCTCCCGAAGCGATGGCCAACTGATGCCAGGTAAAAAGCTGTACAATTGACACGGCACAGACAACCCCACCGAACAGAACGCTGGTCACCCCTATATGCCAGGTGCGTAAAACCAGGTCCAATGCCTGAACCCAGCCGGGACGTCTCTTCTTTTCTTTCCCCTCTTCATTGTTACCGGCCATACTGTTGTTTACACCCCTTCCCGGAAATTCAACTCATTCACGCAGCCCCAATCTCTTCCGCACGTTTGCCGTCCCGAACGACGGAAAGTACCCGTCAATTCTCATAGATGTAAAGAAAGCTTCTCAGCTGTCCATAGCCGGTAGCACAACGTTGTTACAATAAGAATGTGTTTGACACGGATTTCGTGAATTCTCTCTTTATGTATGTACATCCGGGCACGTGGCCTGCGAGGATGTAAGCATTTTCAGATCTTCATGTTCATTACATCTCTGACTTCATCAAGAGTCTGGGTTGCAACATTTCGAGCATTTGAAATCCCTCTTCTAAGAACCGTTCTGATAAATTCCAAATCCCCTTCAAGTTCTTTTCTCTTCGCTCGTAGTGGTCGCAAATATTCATTCAAGGATTCGATAAGGGTACTTTTCAGCTTCCCGGAACCAGCATCGCCAATCTCGTCGGCAAGTATTTCAGGCGCTCTCCCTGTACAAAGGGAAAGCAGAAGTACTAAATTAGACACTTCGGGCCGATTGATCGGGTCATAGGTTATTTTTCGTTCGCTATCGGTCTTTGCCTTTTTTATCAAGCCGGCAGTTTCATCTTCACTCGCACAAAGCATAATCGCATTGCCGCGGCTTTTGCTCATTTTCTGAGACCCATCAAGCCCTAGTATCAATGGCGCTTTGCTTAATAATGGTTGAGGTTCTGGAAACACTTTTTTATTTGCAGCAAACTTCTCATTGAAGCGACGAGCAATTATCCTTGTTAATTCAAGATGCGGTAACTGGTCCTTTCCGACCGGTACAACGTTGGCTTTGCAAAACAATATATCCGCTGCCTGATGAACCGGATAAATATACATTCCGGCATTGATTCTTTTCAGTCCGGATGCCAGTATTTCTTCCTTCACTGTTGGATTTCTGTTCAGCTCCGCATTTGTAACCAGGGTTAAGAATGGAAGCAAAAGCTGGTTAAGCTCAGGAACATGGCTATGCGGGAAAATGACATTTCTTTCATCATCAGGATCTATTCCGGAGGCAATATAATCAATGACCAATTGCAAGGTATTCTCTGAAATTGATTCGAAGCTGTCACGATCAGTTAAGACCTGATAGTCAGCAATAACAATGAAAGTGTTTACGCCCAAGCTACTCAGGCGTGCCCGGTTTTGTAATGAACCGAAGAGATGACCGATATGCAATCTTCCCGTAGGGCGATCACCGGTAAGAACACGGAAGTTATGAGGATTTACCTGTATCTCTCTTTCCAGCATATCGCTTCTCGCCATCGTTGCTTCAAAAGTGCCGTTCTCAAGGGAATCCATTTCCACTCCTTACGTATAAATTCAAATAATGCTTGCGCATTATGAATCAAATCCGGTCAATATCCAATCAAACTATTCTTGAGAACTGATTCAGCACGAAAATACATGAAAAAACGATGCGTTTCTCATGTAAAAAAACTTATATCTGCTTTTCTTCCCAGCAAACTGTGGTGAGATAGAAATAATCGGCGATGTGAATGTGCAGTGTAAGCGGCATGACGTAATTTTGTCAAAATTTTTTTACTGTCAAACCAGGGTCCGTTGCGGTTAGTTCCCGCATTAATTCCAAAGAGTTTTGGCTCTGGCAAGGCGAGGCTGCCCGTAGGGCGAGTCAAAAAAGGGGTTGCGCGGAGGCGCATACACAGGTACGCCGCACAAGCAAGCCTGCTGATTGACACAATCAGGGCGGAAAAGAACCGTTTCAGGATGAAAACTAATTTCCGACTTACCCTTTACGTTTCTTCTGGTTACGTACCTACCTGCCAAAAAGCCCCCGAATGGTTGTGCCCAGATCCTGTTCTCCCGGCTTCTTCTCTGTACCCGTGCCTTTGTCCAGTTTTTTAAGGAGGTTCTCTCCAATTTTTTCACCGATCCGGCGGCCGAGCTTTTTGCTGCTGAGCGAGAAATGGGGCGAACCGACGGTCCCGGTCGCCTTGAGGGGAAGTTCACTCCAGCCATGATCATTGGTGACAAAGCTTCCCACCGTGCCGGTTGCCAGCTTGCCGGCGATACGCGGGGCGATCAGGGTGTCAATGTCCAGGTCGAGGCTTTTATCGAGACCGATCCGGCCCTGCGGTTTCATGCGGATGTCGGAACCGTCCAGTGCGGAGTCCAGATTGACCTGCCCGTCTTTAATGCGGTAGGTCCCGGCAAAAGAGCTGAAACGAACGACCCGCAGATCCGCGCTGCCAAGGAAGCCGGCCAGTTCACTCATGAAACCACTGCCGGTCAGTTTACCGTTTTTCAGATCGAAAGAGCCTTTTCCGATGAGGTTCCGCTTCATGGCAACCGGGGTCACGCCGCTGCCTGACAAATCGGCTTTTGCCTGAAGTACACCTGAGATGCTTCCGGCAGCCTTGGGCGCAAATGCGGCAACGAGCTTCTCAACCTGGACCCCTTGCAGGGAGAGCTTGTTTGTGTAGCTAAAACCACGTGTCCCGAGATTGATCGTAGCAGCATCAAGGAAGGAACCTCCGGCAACGCCACCCTTCAGGTCTTCAACCGTGAGAACATTGTCTGCCAGCCGGTAGCGTAGAGAGAGCCCTGACAGGACCAGCCCCTTGACCGTCACGCTTTTTGCGTTGACAGCGCCGCTCATGGAAAGCGGCAGTTTCAGTGGTCCCGGTTCCGCACTGCCTTTGCCTGCCACGGCTGGAGCAGAAGGTGCCTGAGGTTTTTTCGCCGACGCAAACGCATCGATATCCAGCACATCGCAGTTTGCACTCAGTTCAACAGCAAGCGGCTTCCTGTCCAGTGGAGAAGTCTTGATCTGCAGGTCCAGCCGGTTTTTTCCCAGAACAACGGCCAGGTTCCGGGAGGAAAGTGATCTGTCGGCAAGGGCTACGGTACCGGAAATAACCGGGTTTTGCCCGCCTGCTGCCAAAGTGATTCCTTCCAGCTTCAGCTCACCGTCCTTGAGCATGGCAAGAGGTGTTTTGACCTCACCGGCCAAGTGGATTTTCGCCGAAATTTTTCCTGTCGGCGAGAGAGAGCTGACCTTGGCCGCAATGACGGGGGGAAGACTTGCCACTGTTTTGGCAAGATCAGCTATGGTAGCAGTGACTTGACAGTCCACCATTGGTCCGTTGGTAAGACGCTCAACAGTGCCGTTAAAGCCGAGTTCAACACCCGGTGCCGTGGCCTCACATTTCAGGGGGAACGGCTTGTCAGGGGTGAGATTTTTGATCTCAACCCCAATATTTTGCAGCTTGTACGTAAACGGTGAGCCGTCAATACCCTTCCGATCTTCGTAGAGCACCTGACCATCTGTTACTTCAATTTTGGATACAGCAAAGGTGAAAGGGGTTTTTTCCTCCTGGGCCGGGGAAGCCTCCGGTTGCTCTTTTTTCAGCAGGTCGCTGAAATTGAACGATCCGTCAAGGTTTCTGGCAATGTGGATGTCGGGAGTATCTAGAACAATCTCGTCCACCACCACCCGGCGGGACAGAAGCGGCAGCAACTGGTAGTGGAGGCGCGCTTCCGCGAACGAAACAAACTGCCCGGTCCCGTCCCTCTCGGAAATTTTCAGCCCCTTCAAGGCTATCCCGGAGAAAAGCCCGATCTTCGCGTCAACCATTTCGATCCGGCGATGCACCACCTTTTCCACTCGGGGCAACACGCTTTTCCGGAGCATTTCGGGAGTCACCAGTATCTTGACCAGGAGCAGTGCTCCTCCCGAGAGCATAACCAGGATGCCGACGACAACTGCAAAAATGATGGTGAGTTTCCTTGAATTCACGCGATGTACTCCTTTACTTTGATAGCGCCCTCCAAGGACGAAAAATACTGCCTGGGAGTTCAAGGTGGGGTGGCCAAGGGATTAGCTGACCGCAGTATTCCTGGCAAGTGGTACTTTTGTCCAAAAACAGCTAAAAGTCAAACAAGATCAGGGAACCAAAAAATTCACTCACCTAATAAACTGTTCAGAACCACGACTCACCAGCAACGACAGGTATGGATTTCAGTAAAAAGAGTAGGTCCCGCTTTTGAACGGCACGCTTACCAGTCCCGCCGATATTTTCCATGCACCGTTTTCACGCACCATGGTAAAAGCAAAGCGAAAGAGCGTCGTTGTCTGGTCCCCTTCGGCAGTGTAGCTGAGCGGAAGCTCCAGGAGGATGCTCGCAAGGTCTGCCCCGACTTCGACGTGGCGCTGTCGGACCGACCCTAAGGCGATGTTGTCCATCATGGAGAAGTCTCGAAGATAGGCATCCGCCAAGGCTCTCCGGTTCGGGATGATCTCGTCGTCATTGGTTCCAAGCATCAGCAAGGGTGTCTGCTCGGCAAATAATTCCAAGCACCCTTCCAGGTCTTTTTTCGAGTATGCGTCCAGGTATCGTTGCATCGTCTCAATCACTTTCAGCTTTTCATCCGCCATTTTTCCCTCCTGACGATCAATTTTTGCTTCGTGACAAGTAAACGTAGATAGAAACATACAGGGACACGCCGTAATCCTTTAGCCGGCCTACCAGCCGCCACCACCTCCACCGCCGCCACCACCGCCGGATGATCCGCCACCGCCGCCTCCCGAGCTGGAGCCCGGTGGAGAGGATGATGACGAGATGCTCGACGACATTGCGGCCAGACTCGATGCCAGCCCGGCCACACCACCGGTGGCGAAACTACTGCCTGTATACCAGGTATTCGTGTACCTGCTCTCGGCGCGGGCCGCTGCCAGGATATCGGCAAATTGCTCGCACCACTCCTGCTCCACATCCAGGGCCAGAGCATAAGGGAGAAATTTTTCAAAAACCTCGGGAGTTTTTTCGGGTGGAGTCAGTTGGTTGAGCCGGTCCTTCTCTGCAACGGAAAGATAGAGCTTCAGGCCCTCGATTTGGTCCATGGTCCTGCGACCCTTGATAGTGGGTGCCTTCATGAGGTGATAGAAGAGGATGTTAAGCAGCACAATGCTGAAGATGCACAGAACCGCAGGGGGAGATGTAGCATTGGCGAAAACCCACAGGCCAAAGCTTTCGCCCGCGAGGAATGGCAGAGCGAACAGGCTTGTGAACAAAGCCCCGATGAAACTTACTATCTTATTTGAAGTGCCCGTTATCGCCGCCTTCCACAACGAGAAGGCCCGATAGACAAGCATTGCACACCCGGCCGTCCAGATGGAGAGCCAGACTGTCATGAATCCCGCCTCAGCCAAGCTCCTGCCCAGCAGAACAATTATCACCAGGGCAATCACGGATATGACCAGCCCGGGGATCAGCATGCCCTTATTGGTAAGGAAATAGATCTTTTCATAATCCACAGCCAGGCTCTTCCGGTGATCCTTGATAGCCTTTTTAATGGTGGCGTGGTTCGCGGTTTTTATGGTAAGAGAGGTCCTGTGGAAAAAGAGCTGCTTGGCAATCTGCGCCTCATCCCGGGAAAGCCCGCTGTAGTCCTGGCCCGTCGTGGCAAGCGTATAGTCTCCGTTCGTATCCTCGTCAATGGTGAGGTAGCCCTTGACCGCCATGTTCACGAGGGCCGAGGCAAACGCCTTGTCATCGAAGCCCATGCGCATGAGATAGCGCACCGCCGCGGGCGAGAATCCCCTGGGTGCTTCATAGAGCGGGATGACCACACCCTCTTCCGGATCCTTGCCGACCTTGAACCAGGCAAAGAGGTAGTAAAGGAGCAAAATCACGATGCCTGCTACGCCTGCAGCAGTACTGCCGTTATCCGTAAAAAAAGCCTTGGCCTTCTCAGCCCTGGTGGGTTCCTGAACAAAGCCCTTGGGCCACATGACCACGATAGTCAAACCCTCCCGGGGATTGAGGGCTCTGGTAGTGGTGAACACGGCACGTCCATCATTGTCACGTCCGGCACTGAAATCTGCGCCCTTATCACCGGACAATCCTGTGTAGGCCTCAGTCGAGAGGACCTCGGCCCCAGGCGGGAGCTCCACCGTGGCGTTAACCGTATCGATGGGGAATTCCCATGCGTTGCCGGTCACGTTCCAATATAGTTCGTCGTGCTTCTTGAAAAAACCGAGCTGCCGGTCGGTGCGGTAGGTCAGCGCATAGGTATATTCGCCAGGTTCAAGGGTGACATTTTTGCTGCCCATATACACCCGCACGCCGTTACTCTTGTCCTCTGTCCACCAAGGCTCGGGCCTGCCATCTTTCAGGGCGGCCTGGACCTCGAAAGCCACCTTCATCGTGTTGCCATATCCGTCCTTGTAGCGGGTGGGAAAATCGCGGTAGATGCCATGCTTGATCTTGTTGCCCTCACAAACAACCTTGATAGTCTCGGTCACGGTCATATCCCCGGCAGGATTGACCTTTATGAACGAGTCATAGCTGAGGATTCGCTCTTCTCCTTGGGCAAACACGAGTTGGGGGAAGAGAACAAGGAGGATAAGCAGAATCTGTTTCATTTTTGACTCTCCATACTGACCTGCGGAGCCTGCCGGTCATCAGCATTGTCAAGGGCGAAAAATTCCGCCTGGAAAAAGGTGAACAGCTTGGCCACCAGATTACTGGGAAAGGATTCGACGGCAATATTGAGGTTGCGAACAGTGCCGTTGTAGTAGCGTCGCGCCATTTGGATCTGGTCCTCAATATCGGTAAGTTCCTTCTGGAGCTCCAGGAAATTCTGGCTGGCCTTCAAGTCCGGATAACCCTCCGCTACGGCCATGAGACCGCCCAGAGACTTGGACAGGGCTGTCTCGATCTCGCCCTTTTCGCCGACTTTCTCGGTCCGGAGGCTTCTGGATCTCAGGTCGGCAATCTCGAAGAGCAGTTTCCGTTCGTGCCCCATGTAGCCCTTGACCGTCTCGACCAGGTTAGGAATAAGTGCGGCGCGGCGCATGAGCTGCACATCAATGCCGCTCCATCCCTCCCTGACCATATTGCGCAGCGTGACAAGCCTGTTATAGAACAGGGCCGTACCTACGAAAATAAGAACGATTCCTGCTACAACATATATGCCCACAGATACATCCTTTCTCTATGTAGTTTCCGGATGGAAACTACATAGACTTAATCCTGTCAGGTACAGAGACCTGCCAGGTTTTGAAATCTGGCAGGTCTGGCCGGAACTTCAGTCATCCTTTTCTGTCCCTCGCGATCCAAATGATACCCGTATGCCAGATTGTAAAGTTTACCGCAACGATCCCCACTAGCAACACGGCCGCCACATTCGTATAGATTGTCGAAGTTGCCTCGGTGAAGAATGTTCCCCGACCATTCCATGCCAGTAAAACTTTTACCCTCTTTTTTGCAGTTTTGCAGGCCTGCTCCACCAGCCCCCTCCACTATTTCACGTACCCTCTTTCAAGGGTGGCCCCTTTCCCTCCGCTGAAGCAGTATCTTCCCTCTTCTCTTCAATAGGTGAGTGTCCCGGCGATCCGGTCCAGTTCCGCCTTGGCAAGTCGATACCCCAAAACAGCCTGGAGTTCATCCGATTCCGCTTTCCTGACCGCGGCAACGGATTCGGCATGTCGGAGGTTCGTTGTGGTTCCGGCTTTCACCTGATCGGCGCGCAGACGCTGATTCTCCCTTTGCAGTTTCAACGCTTCCCTGGCGACATCCATCATCATCCTGATCCGCTCCAGTTTCCGGTACGCCTTGGTGATTTCAACCGTGATGCGCTGCTCAATCCGTTTCAGGTTCTCCTGGGCCTGGGTCAGCTGCGATCTCCGTTGTCCGAGGACACCTCGACGGCCCCCCCAGTCGAAGATGTTCCACGTCATCTGCGCGCCGAACGTACCAATGTTGTTGGCAACAAAAGGAGCGCCATTCTGATAGGTATAGCGGGCGAACAGGCTGACATCCGGAATATATTCATCACAGGCGGCGCTCACGGCATGGTCGGCTTTCAACACGGAACCCTTTGCTGCTTGCAGTTCTGGATTACGGGACAACGCCTCCCTGAGATATTCCGGCAAAGCTTGCGGAGCAGGGAGCGAATCATTGATCTCCGTCACAACCAGTTCCATATCCAGCGGCAACCCCAAAAGATCGTTAAGTTCCGTCATCACATCAGATTGTTGAATTTCAGCCGCAAGAAGAGCTTGCCTGCCTTGCAGGAGTTGTACACGACTTCCCGTTGCAGCCACGTCAAGCAGGTTCCCGGCCCTGACGGCATCCTCGCTTTCGCGCAGCCCTTCCTGGGCCGCGGTCACTGCCGCCTGCGCCGCTTCCTTCTGCTTTTGAGCAATCAGCAAGCCATAATAGAGTTGATGGACGCCGAAAATGATTTCATCCTCGGTCTTTCGTGCGTCTGATTCCGCGATTGCATGGTCAGCCTCCGCGATTTTATGTGCCTCATGTATTTTAAAGAGTTGCGTCAGTGGTTGGCTCAAGGTCGTGGTGCTGAGCAGTAAGGCGTCCGATCCTTGATTGAGTGAGGTGTTTTGCGTCGGAAACGGCCCCAAGCCGGGGATTGTTCCCAGGCTGCCTGCGGGGACGGTAACCAGTTCCTTGTCGGAGAGGCCCAGATAAGACGTTTCGTTTGACAAATGCGGAAAATATTTGGATTTGGCCGACACTATCCTCTGCCGGTTTTCCTCAATTTTCTCCCTGGAAATTTTCAGTGCGCTGTTCTGACGCCGTGCCAGATCGATGGCTGCCGGCAACGTGAGCTTCACCTGCTCCGCCGACGCCTGCCCCGCCCCGATAAGCAGGCCAATCGCGATCAGAGCGATTAGTGAAGCGCCGGATTTGCCGGTTCGTGACATGACAATAACATACAGGACCGGCACCACCAGCAGCGTGAAAAACATGGAGCAGATCAGCCCGATGGCAATAACGCTGGCAAGCGGGCTCCAGAGGCTGGATCCCGAAAGTATCATGGGTGTCACCCCCACAGCCGCAGCCATGGAGGTTAGAAAAATCGGGCGCAGACGGCGCTCTCCTGCATCCGTCGCCGCCTGTTCCAGAGTCTGGCCTTCGGCGATTTTCTCTTTGATATAGTCCACAAGGATGATTGCATTACGCACCACGATGCCGGACAGACTAATAATGCCGATAAAGGCGGTAAAACCGAACGGGTTATGGGTGATTACCAACCCGAGCGCCGCACCCGGCAATGCCAGGAGTATCGACGACATCACGACAAGGGGCTCGGAAATGGATCTGAACTGGACGAGCAATACCAGGAAAATCGCCAGGAGGCTGATTCCGAGTGCCACCATCATCTGCGGGAACGTCTCGTCATGGTTCATCTTTTCGCCGCCGTATGCTATCCGGTATCCGACCGGAAGCCGGATAGCCTCTATTTTTCCCTGGGTCGCTTTCAAAAGGTCGGAGCCATACCACCCCTGTTTCACGAAACCGCGGACGGTGATGGTACGCATCCCGTTTCGCCGCACGATGCGGCTGGTCTGCCACTCAGGCTTAAGCGTGGCGATGGAACGGAGCGGTACGCTGGCATGGGTAAGCTGGGACGTCATGTAGGCGTTTAGCACATCAGAGAAGGATGAGCGGGATTCCTGGTCGAGGCGGAGCATGATGGTGACCGGACGGTCACCCTCCCAGAACGTGCTGACCGGCGCACCGTCGAATCCGCCTTTCAGCAGCCTGGAAACGGATGAATTGGTTATACCTAGCCGGTTGGCCATTTCATTGTTGATGGTGACGTCCAGCATACAGGAATCGTTGAAATAATCCTGGTGAACGTACAGGGAGAACGGAACGGAGGAAAGAATTTGTTCGACCTGGGCGCCGAGGCGCTTCAGTTCGACGATGTCATCGCCGGAGATGCGTACTTCCACCGGCGCTTCCATCTGCTGCCCCTGCTGCAGCTCCTTGACGATGACCAGCGCTTCCGGCACCAGCTTCGGCAAATCGGTGCGCAGCTTCCCCACGAGCCGGGAGGTCGCCTCAACGGACCCTGTGTTGACGATAAACTGGCCGTATGCCGGGTCCGGTTGCTGGGGATTGACATTGTAGTAAAAGCGGGGTGCGCTCTGCCCTGCAAAAGTGGCGTAATGAACAACGTCTTTTTTCCCGGCAAGCTGTTTCTCGATTCTGCGCATGACCGCATCAGTACTCTCGATACGGGCACCCTGGGCCATCCAGACGTCGATGACGAACTGGTTGCGCTCGGCTGAAGGGAAAAACTGCTCCCGCACGGTCGTGAAAAGAAGGACGCCGGAGACAAAGGCAACGACACCGAGCAGAACGGCAAGCCGTTTTCTGGCCATAAACCAGATAATCAAGACCTTGTAGCCGGCCTGGAGTTTGTCCAGGACGCTGAATTTCTTTTTCGCTTCCCCTGTATTCCCTTTTTCGTGGTCGTGCAGTCCTTTCTGTATGAAAAACCGGCAGAGTATGGGCGTGAGCATCACCGCCACAATGAACGAAACCGTCAATGCGATGGCAACGGTAAGGGGAAGCGCCATGACAAACTCCCCGACCGAGCCGGTAATGATGAGGAGCGGCAGGAATGAGCAGACAATAGTCATGGTTGCGGTGAATACCGGGACAACCACATCGGTGGCCGAACGCCAGGCGGCCTCGGCTTTCGGCACTTTCCTGTCGAGAAGCTCCACATAGTTGTCCGCAATGACAATGGCATCATCCACGACAATCCCGAGCACGACTATCAGGGCGGCGATTGACACCTGATGAAGTGCGATTCCCAGGGCGTTCATCACGCCCAGCGTTGTGCAGAGAGTTACCGGAATTGCCAGCGCGGCCACCACGGCGACACGGATCGGCAGGAGGAGCATCGTCACGAGGATTACCGCGCCGATTGCCAGCATGAATTCATGACTCAGGGTAGACATGCGGCTTTTCACGACTTTCGGCTGGTTGGCGACCAGGTCAAGCTGGATATCCGGCGGGAGTATATTTTTCAAACGGGCGAATACCTGGTCGATCTGCTCGCCAAGCTGCACGATGTTCCTGCCTTTCTGCATCTCCACGGAAAGGAGTACGCTCGGCTCGCCGTCATAACGTACCAGGAACGTCGGGTCCTGATACCGGCGCTCAACATTGGCGAAATCGCGGATATAGACCGGTTGCCCGGTACGGGACACATCCACCAGCACATTGCGGATCTGGTCTTCAGTCGTAAAAAAACCGGTCGTTCTCATGGGAATCTTGGTGGTATCCGTCTCGAACTTCCCGGAACCTTCGATAACGTTTCGCTGCTGCAGGGCCTGAATAACCCGGAGAGGTTCTCCGAAATACTGCGAAACCCTCTCAAGGCTGCTTGTAATCCAGATCTCTTCGCTCTGGCCGCCATATGCGGCCAGCTTTCCTACATCACGGACCGTACGGAGTTCATCCTGAATCCGGTCAACGTAATCGCGCAGCTCCCGGTAACCATACCGTTTTCCGTGCACCGCGATAAGCATGGCCACGGTATCGCCGAAGTCCGAGTTCACGATCGGTCCGCGAACCCCCTCGGGCAGTTCGGTGGCCCGTGTTTCATTCATTTCATTGCGCAGCTTGGCCCAGAAAACATCAGTGTCTTTCACATAATCTTCAAGTTCCACATTGATGACGACAACTCCGGGGCGGCTTGTTGAATAAGTTTTTCCTTTCCTGACCTCGGGAAACTTGAAGATGTGCTTCTCAATAGTCTTGGTTACCTGCTTTTCCACCTGTTCGGACGTGGCACCTGGATACAGGGCTAGTACCAGCCCGGTGCGGATCGTTATCGTTGGATCTTCCGTGCGCGGCATGTCAAAGAAAGCACGGACGCCCACGAGAACCAGCAGCGCCGTCAAGATCACCGTAACCGTCGGGTACCGTAATGAGACCTTGATAAGATTCATTGCCGCGTCCCTTTCCCGGTTGCGGCAGCATTATTTCCAGGAGCTTCAGTGGTTGCCACCGAAACTACGGAGCCGTCCCGGAGCCGATTCTGGCCAGCCAGGATGATTGAGTCATCTCCAGTAAGCCCCTTCTTGATTTCGATCTCTCTACCGTACACTAGCCCTGTCTCTACCCGTTTGGCATACACCCGCTTCTGGTCGGGAAAGTAAACGAAGACTATCGTTGCGCCCTGCGGATCGCGCACGATCGCATCAACCGGTAATGTGAGCATTCTGGCAATCCTGTCTCCGCGAATCCGGGCTTCCGCAATCATGCCTATCCGGAGTGTGTGTTTCGGATTCGGCACGCTGATGCGCGTCATAAAGGTGCGGGTATTCGGGTCGGCTGAAACATTAATAATGCGCACAGTACCCTCAAAGGACTCGCCGGGCAGTGCCGGCAGCGTAATAGCGGCTTTCTGCCCCACACGAACGAGATGTATGTCAGTCTCGGGGACACCAACGCTGACTTCTACCGTATCAAGTTTGACGATTTCAAAGACAGGTTGCCCCGGACTCGCCATTTGACCAGGCTCAACAGAGCGTTTTGAAATAAAACCGTGTACCGGCGAGCAGAGAGTCGCATCGGCAAGGTGTTTCCTGGACAGCTTTTCAGAAGCTGCGGCCTGAGCGTACTGTTGACCGGCGGATTCATACTGTGACTTGAATTTTTGATAATCGTTCGGCGCCAGACTCTTTGAGTCGTACAGCATTTTCATTCGCCGATGCTCATCATCGGCACGTTTGTACGCAATTCGGGCCATGTCGGTTTGTGCCGTGGCAGTTGCAAGCGCCAACCGGTAATCGGTCGGATCAATGGAGGCCAACACCTGACCTCTCCTGACATACTCACCCTCTCGCGGACCAACCTGGACCACCCTGCCGGATACGAGAAAGGACACATTTGAAGGCGCGTCAGGAGACGCAACTGTTCCGCTGACCGACACAGCCTCATGATCCTCTTTCGGCTGCGGTTTGCCGATCTTCACCGGTATCGGCGAATTGACCGTCTGTTCGGCATTCTTATTCGAGGAGCAGGCCGGAAGCGTCATGGCCAACAGACCTGCCATAAATATAACCAGTTGTTTCATAACCCACCCCTTTTGCTCATTGCTGAATTTGATAGTAGAAGTCATGGTATTGCTGTGAATAATAACACTGGTACGTATATGTGCAAAAAATTCCCTGCTATGCGGTCCGTTGGCGAACCAATCCGTTCAATGAAATGTCAAGGCTTGTTTCAATGAGCTTGTCGCGCTCAACCCAGGGGAAATCGGGGCGGCCTATCAAAAGCGATACGATTCCATGACAATGCGCCCAGAGCACTTGAAATACACTCTCCACGTCACGTGCGCATCCTGACTCAATCAGCACGTCATTCACTCTGTGACCCATAAATTCACGTAGTTTGTTAGCAAAGCTACCTTGTTCCAATATGCTTGCCATACTGACATACCGGGAAATATCCGCCATATAGGTAATCTGGTATCGATCCGGTTCGGAAAGGCCGAAATCGATATACGCCCGCAAAGCTGCACGCAAACGCAGGAGAGGGGAAGGTTCGTCGCCACCGGCCCCGCGTATGACTTCAAATTGGCGCTCCAGCGCCTCTACGCAGAGATGATAGAGAATCTCGTCCTTGTTTTTGAAATAGAGGTAGATCGTGGTGGGAGAATACTCAATGCGCTTGGCAATGCCGCGCATCGAAAGCTGTGCATATCCCCTGGCAAGCAGAATATCCCTTGAAGCATCAAGAATCTCCTGACGAAGTGACTCCTTCTGCCGTTCTTTTCGCTCAACTATGCCCATTTGCTCACCTGCCCTGAAGTAATCAAGATAAATATATCACGCTGTCATTTTACTTAACTGCGTTAAGTTAGTCTGTCAAGAAATAATTTCTTGCAGGCTGAAAACAGTACTCTTTTTGCAGGGAAGTCGTTGAGGATGGTGGAGAACGCCGTAGATATAATCTTCACGGGAGTGATTCCGGGGGTGAGCTCAATCCCCGTTTATGGATTTAGAAGAATCGTAGTGAGGTTGGCTTATGTTGTTCCCGTCATACCGAGTCCGGCATACGTTTCCTTTGCGGGGTTGCGCTTGACGTGCAAGACCCCGCCTATTTACGGCAAACCTGCAGCTTATCCAACTGTCCAGAAAACCGTGGCAAACCCAGTGTTCTTCAACTTCTTGCCCCCCACCGACAATGTACCTACCGGAGAGGCACTGGCAAGGGTAGAGCTCGCCGCGGTCCTGCTTTCGCTTCACAGTCGGCACTCCATACCCCTGCAAACAGATTTGCGAAACGCCCCCCCATCTTGACCTTGTTATCGTCAGTTGATACGGCAATCCCTTTAAAAGGCTGACCCGATGAAGAGGGATTAAGTTCACGCCAAAACTTTATTGTCGCACCCGACCAGGTACCTTTTACTGTATTTTCGAAAGTATTTGCTCCACGGTGCACAATTGTCTTGCCCTTGATAAGAGCACCCGTTCGGGTAAACTCCAACGTTCCCGTATCGCCTTGATGGAGATCAAGTGTGCACTGCCAGTTCTCAACTGTCTGCGACTTTGCCGGAGACGGAAATGCAGTACATATCATAATGATGCACAACAAGCCAAAGTACTTCAGAGTGAACTTTTGAGTTTGATGTCCATGTTCCATAATTTTCTCCTTTGTTAAAAGTCCGGTAGCGGTAGAGTGGCAGAATTATTCCGGTAAGTACCAGTGCACAGCATAGGGCGAGACTTTCACAATAGTAATTTCATTTCTCAAATAATGCACACTTGACCCTGCTGCTAGTAGAACAGGGAAGTGCCCCTACTTCCCCCAATCCTGAGCATACTTGTCCCTCAATCCGTAAATCCCTTTACCGCCATTGCCTCGGCATTTTTGAATAGCGCCATTCCGGTCTTCATCTTACGCATGCCGAAGGTTCGGTAGAATTCCTCTTTGCCAATGGAAGCGTACAGGATGACATTACAGTGAGAGATGCGGGAAAGGATGCTGGTCATGATGTCCCGCCCCAATCCCCTTCCCTGGAATTCTGGAACTATCGCTACATCAAAGATGGCTGCCTGGTAGATGCCGTCGGAAATTGCCCGGCCGAAACCGATCAACTGATCACCGTGATAGACAAACACGACCGTATGGCTTGCCTCGAACGCCCTTCGGTGTGCGTCAGGTTCGAAATGCGCCATGCCGACTTTTTTAAGAGTTTCTGCTACAAGTTGCCAATCTACTCCGCTACAGTCAAATTTGATGTCGAATCCCATCACCCATCTCCTAACAAATAAACAGGAACATTTCCCGATTAATTGTATAACCACAGGGAAATGTTCCTGTTTCCCCCCGTGGCTCAGCGAATTATTTTGATGTCGGTGATGCCGGCTTTATTAAACCGGGTACTGCCGGCACGGATTTGCAAACCTTGTGAATCTTTTTCTTGGTTGTATCGTCATTGAAAGTCGGAGTGGTGTTTTTCCGCTCAAAGAGTTCGGCACACAGGATAGTGCCCTTTTTTTTCAAATTGACAGCATAGTGCCTGCATTTTTTAAACGTGCCAGTTAATCCCAGGTCAACCCATGGCGAAGTTGCGGCTCTTTTTAAAGATATCCTGTTAACGCCCTCTTTTACAGCTATGAATCCGGTGGAGCATCCATCAGTACAGTAAGACAGATTTTCCTGAAAAACCACCTTGCCCACTTTTACCTGATAAATCGTTACTCCGGAATTGTTGACCACTTGGGTGTCCGGCGGTCTTGTACACGGTGCCGGCCTTACCAGGGAGGATGCGGGAGGTTTGCTATCCTCGGCGCCAAAAGACAAAGAAGCAAACAATAACAGCAGAGCGAATACGGCCATTAGCAGGGTACCTAATCTTGACTGTTTCATTTTTTTCTCTCCTTTTTTGAGTGTTCGACCATTTTGCCCTGTTCGTATTCACGAACGCTAAGGCTGACCTGTCCGCCCAGGAATAAAGCAGACGAACGAAGCGACGTATGAATCGAGAGCAACCAACCTGTACGATCAAGCAGGTCCCTGAGATAGGGCTGTGGAGCGCCATTGGGATCTTTGGTCAGATTTGCCCTGCTGCTGGGACTCTGGCCGAGCAGTTCGAGTCTGTCGGATCTAGAGAGTTGCCACCAATCGAATAGCTTGGTAATGAGTTTTGTCAATCCAGACGTCAGGTCTGGCCTCTGTTCGCCGGTTATGACTGAGTTTTTTTAGGTAGGGTACCGACATTATGATTCACCTCCCGTCAAAGCATGTTTCCATATCAATATATTGTGCTTACATGTCTACATATGGTGTTTAAAGGGGTGATGGGTTGGTAAAGATTAAATCCGACAAAAAGCCCCATGTCCGACATGGGAGCATCGGTTCTGACGTCTGGCTCAGGATTTCGTTATCCACTTTCTATCCGGATTCTTGACGTGCAGTCGCAGGATTGTACCGCACTCCTTGCAGAGATCGGCCAAGAGATCCTCCGTCCTGGTGATCAATACTGCCGTCCTGTACTCCAGGCCAATGGACCCGACTTCGACTGCTTGTGACATGGTGATGTTTCTTACTATGTCAGCACTACCACATGTCAGGCATTTGCTCGGAACGGAAATTTCCATTTCATCTCTCCTGGCTCAAAGGGCATAGCTTTGACCCGTCAGCCTGTTTCGCTAAAAACAAGGTCAAATATGGCAGTTTATTTATTATTACACATCACTACTGTCCGGTAAAATTTGATCTCGCGCCTGTAACTTGTTGATTTATATTGTTCTTTGGCACTATTGTTCTTTTTTCGATTTGATTTAGCCCTTGATGCTATCTTCCTGTGATTACAGGAGGG
>JAQUHM010000032.1 GCA_028683595.1 Geobacteraceae bacterium
TGCAAAGGGGGTTCAGGAGGGCAAGCAAGTTTTTGATGTCTACAGTCAGCATGTAAGTCCTTTCACAGAAAACCCCTCTTTCCTGTTCGGGCCAGGAAATGTCCGGGAAAGTCGCAATATCTAGACAAAATAGAATTTTTAGCCTTGGTCCAGAAGTTCATTCATGAATGAGAACGTTGTCACACCTGTCGTATCGGCCACTGATAGCTCTCCCCTTTCAATACTTCACCCATCACCAACTTGGTGTAAGAATTTATCGAGGCATAATCCACCAGGAAACGGTCGATGACACAGCCGAAGAGGTACAGATCGCCCGGCCCGGCAAAATGGTCCTGTCGTACCGCCATGCGGAACTCACTTCCCCTCAGGATGTCACCCGCCACCCGACACTCGGACGGCAGCACCTGAATTTCCTCTATTCCCGAGATTCGTTTCAGGTTTGCAGATTCTGGCCCTCCGTGGGGTACGTACAACTGGAGCAGCGTCCTGAGGTGTTCAACGGACCCCAACGACACATGATTCAGGTAGAGGTGACAGGTGAGCCGCCACAAAAGGTCAGGTCCCAGGAAAGGTGGATAGCCGGGGTTTACCGGAGTAATGTTTCGGAACGTGAGCGACTCGGGAATTGTGGGGGAAGGAACGCAGATATCCCCGATGCGCAGACTTTCGGGAAGCGTCCCATTGGTACAGGTAAGGCTGATAGAAAGGGTTTCCTTGTCGGGAAAAGGGACTCCGGTGGGAAACGCAACACTAATATGGGTATCGAAATCGTCACGTCCCTGGGATCTTTCCCTACTCGTGTAGTACACCGGCGCTTCAATGGTGTCCAAACTGAATAGATCGAAGGGGACATAGGTCCGCTCGCGGCACGAATCGCGGCAATAACCCCGTATCCTGTCAACCGATAATATCCGGTAATGGGCAGAGGCGGATCCGGAAGGACGGATACGATACCGGCTTGCATGGTGATTTATCTGAATCGGGTCCGCATCATGGGGAAATATGTTGATGGCCGGGACGGCGTGCAGAACAAAGCTTCCCTGCCCGATCCGCGGCAGAACGGATGGAACGTCGTCCAGTTCGAAGCTCACGGTGAATTGCTTGCCTTCTCCACGGTGTAGCCAGCGATCCGAGCCACTAAGCTCGAAAAAAAGAAACTTCTCCGGAAGATGGAAATATTCCTGAATAAGCCGATACCCCAAGAAGGCTTGAAGAGGATACGGAAAAAGCACTTCGCAATCATCGAAACCTTCCGGCTTCAGGCATTCGGGCGGCAGAGTTACTCCTGCGCCGCCATCGGAAGGCGTGACAACGATCCTTGTAACGTGCAGGCGAAGGAGCTGATAGAGTTCGGTGGCGGACGCCCGATCACCGGCAAGGAACAGACGAAGGCTTCGGGGCTGCCAGTGTGAAAGTGATTGAGCCGATGATGTTAATGATAAACGTATCTCGGCATTCCGGCCCGAAGCCTGAATGATGGCTACGTCCCTAAGTTCCAGCGGGTGAATCTCAAGATCGACGGTAGTTGTAAAGCAGCACGGGGTTCCATTCACCGGCGCGGATGAGAGCTGTGAGCCGGCGGGAATGGTGACGGACTGTTCCTGATTCGGTTTCGGGGTAAAGCCGATCACGGTGGTAGCCGGAATTGGCCGTAAATAGTGGGGAAGGATGATATCAGCCAATTGGTGAATGAGTTTGGGGAATTCGACTCTGAGCTTCCGCTCGAGCAGATCGTTATGAAACGCCACGGCATCCAGCAGGCGCTCCACGTCAGGATCGGTCATGGAACCATTCAGAAGCGGTGCCAAAGCAGGATTGGCATCTGCGAAACCGGCTGCGAGTTCTCTGAGTCGACTTAACTCAAGGTGAAATGAATTCTTTGTCAAACGCCTGCCTCCATTGCTAAAAAAACTGACCGGGCAGAT
This sequence comes from Geobacteraceae bacterium, assembly GCA_028683595.1. GTDB lineage: Bacteria > Desulfobacterota > Desulfuromonadia > Geobacterales > Geobacteraceae > RPRC01. The sequence goes on from JAQUHM010000032.1 coordinate 1,926, forward strand.
TACGGATACATCTTACCCAGAAAAAACGAGTATTACCTTCGGACGCAAACCCTGCCATCGGTGTCCACAACTGTCTCAAGAAGAACCTGTCGGTCTCCAGCCGTTGCCAGGTTGGCGATAATCTGAAAGCGCAAGGTAAGGTCATCGTCTTCGCGAGGGATAAATGTTACGCTTGTTCCGGTAAGGCGAGGCTCGTATCTGTTGATAGCGGTCCAGATGCTCGCTTCTATTTGATGCAGCGAATCCGGAAAAGACTGAAGAAAATTGAGGAAATCAGGGACCCCGTAATCCTCTGCAATCGGAACATTACCCTGTCGAGTGTTGAGAATTAGCTGCAAATGGCCAAGAATAGAATCGATGCAACGATTGCGGGTCTCGCCGCCGCGCCGCATCGGTTCCCTCTCCTGCGAGCGGATTCGTTCAGTTAAACGTTGTTCTTGCATTTTCAAACCTCGGGAAAAAAGTTTGTAGGGTCGAAGACTACAGGGAACTGTTCAGAGGGGGTATCCGTTAGTCCAACGTCTGAGGCAGATCACGGGTTTCCAAGTCATTAACCACATTCATTAGATCAAACGGTTTCTGAAAAAAAGAGGTGTCAAAAAGATGTCAATTAACACCGGGGCCAAATTTTTACTAATTTTAAGCTATGATGAATAATTTTGTTCTTTCGTATGATAGCAGTAGTTTTATTTGGTTTTTACATAATCTAACGTCTTAGTTACTGAATTTTTTATGACATTATTGACACGATGTCCCGGATATTTTTCTCTGTATTTTTTTGCAAGACTAATAGCTTCAATTACATTATTGTCAGGCTTGAGAGGTTTCTTATTAACATAAACTGCTATGTCTGCAAGCCCTATATCAAGATAAGATTCAATTCGTTCTTGAGCTTTAGTACAGTTCCCGTCTTTTATTAACTCCAATAATTCAACTTTGCCTTTAACATCAGTTGCGACAAGTGAAATAAATGACTCAAAAAATAATTTATCTACTTTTTCTGACGTATTATGACTACCAACTTTTATTCCTATTAAAAAAACACCAATTGCCATAACAAACAAAGCAATAATTTGCAGATAACGTTTCATGTTTATTCCTTATTGTTATTTATTGCTCTAATTTCAAACGTATATTATTGGCCCCTTAATCTTTTCAGTTCCCTAAAAGCTTCCATCGGATGTTGCTCGGCCCAAGTTGGATCAATCCAAAGGTCACTCTCTTTTTTTGCCATTTCATGGTTAAATTCTCTTATCTGTATCAATATAACTGTTGTCGGAACTACTGGGTCAAGAGCCGCCGTACCTACCGCCACAACACCACCTGGATCAGGTGTGGCCGCCCCTGCAGACCCTACAATGCCATCCAGTAATGCACACCATTTCCCATATTTCTGTCTCGTATTATCACTGCACCCCAAGCCACCCATATTAGTTCTCCCTTTAATTCGAACGTTTGCACTTAAAATAACACCCCCCTCCTAATGGAGGAGGGCATGCCAATCGAACAATGGTAACTACTTAGGCACTGCCCAGGAATCTTCTGCTTCAATACCACTCGGTTCCCAAGTCCATTTTATTTTCTTGTAGGTAAAAGCTACTTCCTCCATGTGGCGAAACGGTTCGTTAGCGGCTACGATGGTTGTCGGCATGTACGGGTGAATGCTAACAATAATGGCATCTTCAAGGACATGAGTAAAATAGTGTTCTTCGGTCCCTTGTTTGGTAATCCGGTACCATTTAATGGTAACGTTCTTTAGATGTTCACCGGCACATAAGGCTTGGTAGAGCTTTGGTGAGCTTGCATCGAACTCTTTAACAACGCAGAGAGCGCCGTGAACACGTTTTCCGGTGGCAAGTCCGTCCGTAGGACTGCGGGGGATACTAATATCATGTGTCATTGCATAGGTGAGGATTGTTTTCTCGCGCCCTTGCATTTCGCAGGACCCATCGATTTTACCTTGTTTTTCACCCGTGAGGGTGAGATGTGCTGGCATTGCCATTGTGATATTTCTCCTTAACACTCTGCGCCAAAAGGGTTTACCTCATGGAGCCGCCTTAAATTTTAATCTTGTGTGTTGAACCGGATATCCAGTCCTGAATTATTCTTTTACTTTTACAATTACCGCAGAAATTTTCCCGACTTCTATGACACCATCGTAGAACTCCTGCCCTGAAAGCTCACCTAACTGCACGAGCTCTTTGCTGACCGAGCGAACTTTACCGCTCAATTCTCCGCCACCTGTGAGGCGAAGCGTGATTCGCTTTCCCTTATGAGCTTCCAGTATTTTTTGAATGGTATCTCCCGCCTCGAGTGCCAAGCCACCTGCAAAAGCACCCTGAGCCAGAATCAGACTAGTGAGCAGAATCGCCATTACAAACAATCGGTGTTTCATATGCGCCTCCTTTACCCACGCCGAGGTTAATTATTTGGGCACCACCCATGAATCTTCAGATTCGATTCCGTTCGGCTCCCAGGTCCACTTGATCTTCTTGTAGGTGAAGGAAACATTTTCCATATGACGGTACGGTTCATTTGCAGCCACCAAGGTTATTGGCATGGACGGGCTCATGCTCACGACGATGGCATCTTCCAGTTTATGGGTAAAGTAATGCTCTTCAGTTCCCTGCTTGGTGATCCGGTACCACTTGATGGTCACGTCCTTCAGGTGTTCACCGGTACAGAGGGCCTGATAAAGCTTTGGCGAGCTATTGTCGAACTCTTTAGTAATCGTTAGCGGACCGTGGACTCGCTTGCCGGTGGCAAGTCCGTCGGTTGGACTGCGGGGGATGCTTATGTCATGATTCATCCCGTAGACAAGTATCGTCTTCTCCCGTCCCTGCATCTCGCAGGAACCATCAATTTTCCCCTGTTTTTCACCCGTGAGAGTGAGGTGTGCTGGCATTGCCATGGTGATCTTCTCCTTTTCTTGATAATTGGGAATTCATGTAATTCCCCTTGATAAAACAGAGCATATTTACAAGATAATTTTCATTAGAGCTAAGTGTGATAAAAAGAGCACGGCCAAACAGGTCGTGCTCTTTTCAATCTCAGGCGCTGGCTTCTTTGTCCAACTTACCTACCAGTGACAAGGTAAAGTATGCCCCCATATACTTGAAGTGTGGCCTGACTCTCAATGAGACGCGATACCAGCCCGGCTCGCCTGGCACTTCCTCGACACCTATTTCGGCCTGACGCAAAGGCCTGCGGCTCCGAACACCCGGCATTGGATTGTCCATGTCGGACACATACTGGCGAATCCAGTTATTGAGCTCTAGTTCCAGGTCGCCGCGCTCTTTCCAGGTGCCGATGTTTTCCCGCTGGATGACTTTCAGATAGTGGGCAAGACGGCTGACGATGAACATGTAGGGCAGCTGTAGTCCCAGTTTATAGTTCAGCTCGGCCTTTTTCCCCTCCTTGCCGATACCGAAGTATTTGGGCTTCTGCACCGAATTTGCCGAAAAAAATGCGGCATTATCACTGCCCTTCCGCATGGTAAGGGCGATGAAACCTTCTTCGGCCAGCTCGAACTCCCGCCGTTCGGAAATAAGAACCTCGGTAGGTATCTTGGTCTGAATGGCACCCATGGCCTCGTACTGATGCAGTGGCAGATCTTCCACGGCTCCACCGCCCTGCGGGCCGATGATGTTGGCGCACCAGCGGTATTTGGCAAAACTGTCGGTTATGCGGGTGGCAAAGGCGAAGGCCGCATTGCCCCAGGAATAATGTTCATGATTGGCAGAGACCATTTCCTGATAGTTGAAGCTCTTTACCGGCTGGGTTTCAGGTCCGAAGGGGAGGCGCAAGAGGAAACGGGGAAGAGTGAGGCCAACGTAACGTGCGTCCTCGGTTTCACGAAACGATTGCCACTTGATGTATTGCGGCCCCTCAAGAATCGACTTGATATCCTTGAGGTTCGGCAGGGAATTGTAGTCTTCCTGACCGAAAAAATCAGACTCAACAGCGGCAATGAACGGTGTATGCGACATAGCGGCTACCGCCGCCGTATGTTGCAGGAGCCGCATGTCCTGAGGACCGGCATTGAATTCATAGTTCCCGATCAAACAGGCGTAAGGCTTTCCGCCAAACTGTCCATACTCGCTGGTGTAGACCGTTTTATACAACCCGGACCTGACCACCTCGGTGGCATCCTCGAAATCCTCCAAGAGCTCATCTTTTGTCACATGAAGAATTTCCACCTTGATGTTTTCACGGAAATCCACCCTGTCAATGAGGAAGTCAAGAGAGCGCCAAGCCGACTCCAGCTTCTGGAAATCGCCATGATGGAGTATCTCATCAAGCTGTAAGCTCATCTTGCAATCAATTTCGGCAATCATATCGTCCAGGCTTGCCTTTGAAACCTTCACTACTTCGCGCCCCGGCTCAAGCAGCTGGGCAATCAGAGCCTCCACTCCCTTGCGGGTGATGGAATATGCCTCATCAACCGGTTTCAGGCGCGTAGCCTGAACAATCTCTTCCAGCAAAGATTCCTGCGCGACTGCCGATTCCATACCAGCCAGGCTATTCTCCTGTTCCGTGCCCATATTTCCTCCTTACTTTTCCAGGCCGATTTCGGCCAGCAGCCTCTGCCGGGCATTGTCGTCTTTGATGAGTTCCTGGATCTTTTTACGGAATTCAGGGACATTCGATAGCGGACCTTTCAGGGATCGTAGCGCTTCGCGCAGTTCCAGCAACCGCTTCAATTCCGGCACCTGCGCTACGATCGCCTCTGGGCCGAAATCTTTCATCGTCTCCGCCCGGAGGCTAATATTCAACTCATCAGCTTTATCAACGGCCAGCCGGTTGGGAACACTGAAGTTCAAGGCAATTTTCTGCGCCTTGAGAACTTCGTTAAAATTGTCTTTATCGACATTTACCGGTTCTCTTTTCTCAAGAGGACGTGCGTCATGATTTCCGGTAAAATCCCCCATCACCAGCATTTTCAATGGGAGTTCGACTTCCTCTTTTGCATCGCCCAGGGATGGGCGATAGACGATGTTCACTCTTTCCTTCGGCGCCAAGGATGATTCCTTTGCCATCATTTCGCTCCTTTTTATAGTATTTCCTTACGATGTGAAAAACGCAGCAAGCCCACGAATTACGGAACTACATCAACACCATCTCATTTCGGGCAGGAAAATCCCCACAACAAACCAGATGGTGCTTATGATCAACATCAACCAGCCGAATAGTTTGATACCGCCAGAATCCCAGGTCGATGCCCTAAAATTGAGCAAAAACCCTGCAAAAAAGCTCCCTGCAAGCCGCTCAGCCCCTCCCCAGCGCACCACCCAGAGCCAAAAAAGGAGATCTGACAGATAGATTACAAGCCATGCTTTGATTGACATGACCTGCATCGCCTACTCCTTTGCCAACCGCACCATTTCCGGCATGTCTACCCGCCCGATCCGGTGCAGCACATCCGACGCTCGATCCTTGAATTTCTGATCGGACTGTGCGTCCAGAGTGAACCAGGCAACCCTTAGACCACTCATGGCCAACATTGGTTCGTACTCTTCAAGTCCATGCTTATCCATGTCCAGCAGAATCTGGTCAATGTGGGGAATGGCAAGTTTTGACTTTCCGATATCCACCAGCATCGTGGAAAGCGCCAACCGCCAGTGCAGCATTTCCCGTCGGGAAGAGGATGCTCGAAGTTTTTGCTGAACATTCTCCATGGCCTCGATGAGCTTTCCCTTACGAAGCAACAGCTGTATTTCATCAATGCTTTCCCTGATAACCTCTTCCATCTCAACGAAGGGTGCATCGGGAAATGATTGCGATGCCTTGCCAACGGAAGCTCTCTGGCAGGTGATGCTCTCAAGCCACTGCCTGGTTTCAGGGGTAGCAAAAGGGGTTCCGTCGGAAAAGGAGAGTTCCTCCAACGCCGGCAGGCGAAGCAACAGGAAGGATGTCTCCTGGCAAACGGTTTGATAGGCCCTTTCAAAGCGTGTCCCGAGTCTTGACAGGGCCTCCGCGGAGAGACGATTGAGGTCCAGCCAGAAGATATACTGGGTAAGCCTCGCCTCGGCAGCCTTGAGGAGTGCCTCGGCATCGCCTTTGTTTCTGAGGTCGAAAAGGAGGTTTTTTTCCACCGTGGTTGGAGGAGGAATCCGGGTTCTTCCGTTTACTGCTGGCGGAAGGTCCTCCACAGAGTACCAGGCCGCCTTTCTCGTCATCCGATAGGCAACAGCTACTGCCAAATCCTGTTGCCAAAGATAAAAGGAAGCTTCTCGGATCTTGTTCATCCCATCTTCCAAGGCGTGCTCGGCTTCGTGACTGCTTACAATATTTCGGCTGGAAGAACCTTCGCTCGATATATTATCCTCTTTACCGGACTGATTCGAAACAGCTTCCTCCTCTGTGTCCGACACGGGGGACAAGCGCGGTTCTGGCCGGAGAGTTTTTTCAATTTCACACGACAATCCGTTGAGGGTCTCACGGATGCCAACCAGGGAAGGGGCGTTTTCAAGGCGCTCCGACAAAAGAATTTCCAGACGGCTCAGATTGTTTCTGATCAGATCAAGCTGAACTGAAGGAAAAGAGAGGTCCTTCTGTTGCTTCAAGGCAATTTCGGTCTTCTCTGCCCACCATTCTATTGCCCGGACCCGGCCCCTCGCACGGTGTTTGGGCGGATAGAGGTCTTCCCAGAAATTCTCAAGCAGGTCCAAATACAGATTGAAACCCATGGCAAAGCCGTCGTTTTGACGCCGGTAAATCAGAGAAACAACCAGATATCCGGCCGCCACCAGGTCCTTGGACCTGTTCATGAGGATCTCCGAAGCAAATCTGCAGACCTTCTCCCAATTGACTGAACCTGCCGCAGCAGGAGAAGAGAGCTTATCCACTTCTGTCTGAAGTTCATCAAAAGAAGGGTCATAGCGGATATCAACCCCGGCAGGCTTGTCTATGCTGATAAGGTGTCTGCCCAGTTCGGAAATATCCATGGAAAACTCCGTGCCAATCATGTTTTTTCCTGCCCCTGCTGAAGAAACCGACCAAAGCTGTGTGAAATCCGTTGATTTCAAAGGCCGCCTAAAGAGGGCAAGATAAGCTTTTTCCAACGTTCCTCCCATGAAAACGGCATTCGGAACGCCGCTCACGGATTCCTTGAACAGCAGGTGCCAGAGACTGACCCGCATGATCTTGTCGTTGCAATGCCCCCTGTCCAAACTTACGTATGTCTCACCTTTATCAGCGTTGGCAACGGCGAGTTTTTTCAATTCCCGTAAATCGAGAAATGATGCGTACGGATCAGATGACGAACCTATTGAGTTCAGGATTTTCCTCTTCTCTTTCAGCGCTGCCCAGCCCTGTACGGGAGGTCTGATGGTGTGCATTTCCTCCTCCAACTTCTTCAGATCGGGAAAGAGGTTCGAAGCAAGGTATTCAATCTGACTCCAGGTTTTTTCACAGGCAAAGGGGAGGAGGTCCCAGTTGTTCTGCCAGTTCCTAAGCGAACCGACCCCTGTTATCACCAAGGGATATGGCCGGCCAAAACTGTCACTACTCACCCTGACGACTCCGCAGACCAAAGACTCCTTCCCCGCTGCCTTGGCGCAGAAGCGCCAGGAGCAGAAATCCGGCGCGGCCGTTTCCTTCGTTGTGAGGAGTTGGTAACCATCTTCAATCCAGGTAAAAAGACTCTCCAAAAAGGGGCTGCTTTCCCCAAGCTGGAAATAGTCCTTGGCCGCAGGGTGTTTCCCGAAAGCAGCCCACTGCCAGTTTTGTCCGCTGTCTAGTGTGTCCAACACTGTGCTATACTCCTTGGCGCCTGTCCCGACAACGTAGCGGTCTGCTTCAGTACCGCTCCACTGCCGGTGAACCGGTAATTCACCGTGATGTATTTTACTCCCATCCTTGCCAATGCAGCCTTTTCTCCAGGGAATTCTTTGTCACGGAATGTCCGTTGCCCCCCATGCATGTCCTTGAGAAAACTCGGAAATCCCTCTTGCCCCATGTAATGCCTTGTTAGAACCACATCTCCAACGTCAATCTGCAACACGACATCGCCACATGAATCAGGCGACCAGTAGAAGGTTTTGCTCACCGGGTAATTATTGTTGACCAGGGTCTGACTGTTGCCTCCGCACTGAAGCTCCAGTCGTGCAGCGTGAGGCTTGATGGAGGCTTCAACGTTGGCGTCTGTAGGAAGCCCCTTGATACCGATACTGAACTGCTGAGGTCTGCCCATTGCCATCACCGCTGCCTGAGCCTGAGCCCCTTTGCCGAGAAAGGCAAAGAGTGAACGTTGCAGGGGCACGGTTCCGCCCAACGTTTCCTTTGCCCGATACCCGTATCGGTACCCATTCAGGAAGGGTGCCGCGGGGCCTTTCATAAAGCGCCACGCCAGTCCGTCCGGGCCGACAAGTACCGGCATGGCCTGCTGGGGAGACATACCCAAGGTAGGGGCAAGTACCTGCTCTTCCCACAGTGCCTGAAGTTGGCAGGCGCTTTCCCTGCGGACATAGGTCCAGAGGAAATCAAACGGACCATGCAACATCTGCCAGAAAAGTTCGTCCGAGGCGCCATCGGCCATGCTGTTCTTCAATTTTGCAATGGCGGCAGATGCCGTGTAAAAGTGGGATTTACCGGTAATCTGATCTTCTCCAAATGTCTGTGCGGCCAACTGAAACGCCAGGTTTCTCGACTCCGTGGCCGGAGTGATTGCATCAAGGGAACTCCGATAATCCTGGCAGGCCCTGCCTGCCGCCATTTTGTTGTCCAGTTCCTTCGCGCCGGCTTCCCTATTGATATTTCTTCGTATCGAGCTGATGATTTTGTTTCCACCACCCGGAACCTTATCCAAAGAGCCCTTTTTCAGAACCAACCCCTGAGCCCGGGCAGTCTGGTAGCGATATACCTGTTTCAGCCATATCGGCATGGGTCCTCCCGTCGCCAGCGGCTCAAGCTCAAGAGCAACCCTGTTAAGAAGGCCGAAATACGGCCCATTGTCGCCAGCCATTCTGGCGGCTACCGGTTGCCATTCTCTTGCTCCCTGCAGCCGTTCGATCCCTTTGGAAAAATTGGAAACGAAACACTGCCATGACTCAATAGCGGCAGTTCGATACCATCCGGCAAAAGCGGCTTTCTGAGCGGGGATAGGCCCTTGGTCCGGCTGAGCGGCTTGCAATTCCATCATCAGAGCATCGACGGCAGTTTTGCCCTTTCGGGTTAAGGAAGGGCGAACAGACTTTTCCTCCGCAGCATTCAGGCTTCCACCCCAAAACTCCTTCAGCGTAACAGCGGGAAGACAGCTATGAACATCGACCCAGGACGTCAGCCACTGCAGATTCCCACCTTTTGCCGCGACAAGCTGCTTCAACCACGATTGTAATTCAGCCATCTCCCGTGTCGTGTCACTTGAATCGCTTCGCCAGATAAGATAGGAAAGGTAGAGAGAACCGAATACCTTTTTCGCCTCCTGTGTCATGCCAGGGTCCTGCGTGCTCATGAACGTGACGTAGGAAGGTTGAGGTTTCGCTGCAAGTCCTTCCATGTCAGAATCGTCCAGACGTGCCTTGAGAATGTTGATCCTTCTCACCACGTGCACAACATACTGCCCGTAAACGTCGTCAGGTGTGGCTGCGGACATGGTTGTCATTGTACCTGCCATCTGCTTGTCAAAGGGGTTGAGGAGAAACTCCCGGAACCGCCTACAGTATCGGTCCTTCAATTCCCGCTCCACCCTGATACTTTCATTGAGTCCAAAGCGGGGAATCCACCAGTTACGGTTCTGGTCCTCGACTCTCACTATTTCATGGCGAAAACGGTCCAGGGTAGCAAGATTGGAAAATGTCTCACCACCCAAGGCCGCCGGTTTGGAGAATTCCTGCGATATCTCCCGAATAGACTTCATGTTATTTACGAAGGAGAAGCTTAACAGGCCACAGAACGCCACTCCAACGATAATCCACGAAGTCAACCCCAAGTTGCCGGTAAGAACACGCCATTCGATTGCCCTGCGGGTAGGCGTCAAAAGGGAACGGTCCCTGGGCAGGACAAAGGCGAAAAAATCGTGAAGGAACAACCCCTTGCTGGTTCCGGGAAGGCATTCCCCTTTTCTTGCAGCATCCACAGTTTCTGAGAATCCGGAATGAGGGGTTCCCTCCTGCCGGCCACTGCTAAAGAATAAACCACGCAGTACTGGCGTTTCCTGATAGGGATTCTGTCGAAAGACATTGGTCATAAATACGCCGAGTCCGTGTTTCAACCTCTCAAACTCCTCGGGGAAGAGGAGCAGGTCCAGATCGGCGACCCTGGCCTGTGGATCATGAAGCAGGTGCAGGCGAAGGTTTCTCAAGCGTTCGTCGATCGTTGTTACGGCACGCTCCATAAATGAGTCGACATCGGCCAAAAGATCCTGGTTTATGATACCCATTGGCTGGCTCAGGCTCTTTTCCGGAAGAATTTCGCAAAATCGATTGACACCGTTAATCAGGTCGCACTTCGTTACCAACGTATAGACCGGAAAGCGCACACCGAGAGATCTCATCAGTTCGTCGATGCGTCGACGTATCATCAGACCTTCTTTCTCCAAATCCTCAGGTTGACCTTCCAGCAGGCGGTCGGCAGCCACTGTCACGATAATCCCGTTGAGGGGTTCTCTCCGCCGGTATCTGAGCAGGAGAGAGAGGAATTTTTGCCATTCTTCCCTGTCGCGCTCTCCGTTGACCGGTATTGTGTAACGACCTGCCGTATCAATAACTATCGCCTGTTCGAAGAACCACCAATCGCACTGTTTTGTCCCTGAGACACCCCGAACTCTGCCAAGATCTTCAAACGGAGAAGCAAGACGGGCACTACTCAAGGATGTTGTTTTCCCTGAACCGCTTTCTCCGATTACCAAGTACCAAGGAAGCACATAGAGGGGATTACCCTGTTTTTTCAGATGCGAACCCCGCAATGTTTCAACGGCCTTTTTCCACTTAGCCCGCAACTCCCTGACCTCACCGTTCTCCCTTGGGGAAAGATTTTTTAGGCGCACGGCATCTTCTTCGCTTATCTCACGCACGAAGTTTTTTTCACGACGCCTCAACCAGACCTTTCGGAGAAACACAGAGCCGATCACTAAACCAGTCAGCAGGAGCAGGAGGAAAAAGGCAGCCCACCAAGGCCAGTAAAAATAATACACAACCCCCAAAACCAGGAGCACGAGAAGTATGCTGGCCACGACCCACAGACACACCTTTGAAATCTTTCGAAAAACCTCTCTCATCTCAATTTCCCACCGTCCTCAGGAAGTTTTCACCGACGCCGCCCAGCGTGAATCGGTAGATCATATATAACAGGCAAAAGAGCAGTACCGGCCCGGCTAGACAGATCCCGGAAACGAACCGTGACCCGGACCTCAACCTTTTCTGCCCCACCTCGGCAGCCCCCGAGGGATGGGCTTCCGGAAAAAGGTCGGTCCTTTCCAGGGACGGAAGTCCGACAGAACTTCCCAGAAGGAGTTTCAAGCTGGAGGTCTTGAGCTGCTCCAGCTGGTACTCATCTCCCGGATGACAGTATTTTCCGGTAAAGCCCAGGGCCAGACACAAGTAGTAGACCTCTCGCACCGCACGCTGATGCAGACCGATGGAACCAAGACGATCAAAAAACTCTTCTCCAGCGTCGGTGGTGTTGTAGTAGCTTCGCTGAAGTTGGTTCTTGAGCCATAACGATCTGTGCTCCCACGGTGACTTGAGGAGCGCCTCGTCCACCAGGGCACACACCGCAAAGCGGGCAAGATCGTAATCGTCACGGGAGAAATTTCCTTGCGCAAACAGCGCCTCGCTTTCTTGTATAAGCCGCTGAAAATCACCTTTGACCTGAGCATAGTCGGGCTGCAGTGACTCGATCGACTTGAGAAAACAGGTTATATACGCAAGAATTTTTATAAAACAGTCGCTCAGATGCATGGTTTCTATCTCCCCACTACCATGAGTTCGATTTCTATATCATCAGGGGCGCTGTTCCAGTAAAGCGCGATAGAGCGACTTTTAGACACCATCGCCCAATGCTCGTCGTGGTGGTCTATCGTGAAATAGACGGTATTTGCCCGACGGGGAAGCTCCTGCGGTGGAATCTGCAGATATTCCAAGCCGATCCCCGGCAGCGCTTGGGTAACGAGCATGTGTATCTGTTCCCGGGAACTCAGTTTGGCGATGTCTTCCAGGGATTTGAGCACGACCTTCGAGTCCTCGTCTGTTTTAACAGCAAGATAGAAACGGTTGCGCCCCTCAAAAATGGCAGGCTTCAGGTCAGCGAAGTAATATGTGCCATCATGAGCAAGACGAATCACGTATTCGGGGCCGGCGGTGATTTCATCCAAGAGATGGGAAATCAAATCCTGTGCGGCAATGAAACAGCCCCACAAGTTGCGGTGGTCATATTCAGGGACTAAAGTTTTACCGTTTCCCACCTCGCCAAGGACACTCACCCGTTCGGAGAATGTCGTAAGCTCGCCAATCAGCTGCCTCAAAACACCGTACAGGTGCCATGGATGAACATTTTCGGTCTTTGTGAAGTGGAAAAGAAGTGGGACATAGCGATTAATCGACCTGAGTGCCAGAAAATACACCATGTCTCTCGAGCCGAATTCCGCGGTTTGCACCCCGCGTTTACTCTTATGCTCTTCGAGCTGGTAGGCTCTGGCTGTAACCTGGTCCCTGATTTCCTCAGCCAGCTTCCTGATGGACATGGAAGCGGCAATGGAAACGCATGGTGGAATAAAATCGTGGGAGAGCCTGATTTCTGCTCCAAATTTTTCCAATTGGGCAATGGGAATGAGCTGATAATCTCCCAACGTGTCCATCTCTGTTTCCCAGAATATTTTCAAGACGAAATGAAGCCTTTTCACCTGGCCATCTGGCCCCCCGGCATGAAGGTCCCCGATCGACTCCATGTCTGTGGTGCTGACAAAACGGGTCTGCACAGACTCTAGATTTTCCAGAGTCGGTAGAACCGTGACGTTATCCCCTTCCTCGACCCAGATTTTAAGACCAAGAAAAACGAAAAATTGTTTACCGTCTTTTACCCAGGCTTCGTCAAAGGCGCGCGCCGCTATCAGTCCATTGCCGGGCAGGGCTACATGTGCTCCGTCAGGAAACAGGAAGTCACCCTTTTTGAGGGCGAACGATCTCACCCCCAGCGCCCCCTCAAGTATCTCCATGGAACCTATTCCCCAGAAATATGGTAACAAGTACTGCTGGTATGGCGCGAAGAGCCCCTGGCAGGCCCGGTCGAAAAGCTGAAAATGCTGCGGCTGCAAGTAGATTCCCTGGTGCCAGAAAAGAGGTTTCTCAGCTTTCATCATTTTTCTTTTATCTCCTTGATACCTTTGGCTCCCAACGTCAAGTCGATTGACAACCTCTTCGGGTTTTGGAAAAATGAAAGCGGTATCTGAAATGTACGAACAGCATTATCCTTTTCAAGATTGTAATACCCCGCGACAATTCCTACATATTTCGCCCCTTCGCTGCGATCCATGGTCTCTTTCGTCGCTTGATTCGGTTGGACTACGATACGCCTAGCGTAGGTAACACCAGGGTCAAAACGCTCACATTCCAATAATTTTGACAATCCTCCCTTCTCGTCCATCATCTGATTAAATCCGTTCAAATCACGCAAGAGGTAGACACAGACCATCAGAGAGTGGGACTTTTCCTGCAAAATGTTCAAGTGTGGATCGCTTTGTATACAGAGGTCTATTGCACTTTTTTCATACTCCCATTTCGGTTGACTCTTGCCTAATGGAAATGCGCAGGAAACGATGGAAATGGCAAAAACAAACATTATCATGATGTTTTTCATCATAATCAGACCCCTATTATTTATTTCTGAACAAATAGTTTCTTGCCCCAAAAATCGACACAAACCTTTGGTAACCATATTTTAATAAGTATCAATTATTTATTTAATTTTATTTATTAACATTTTCAAAATGTTACTGTCAATCGATAAATTAACGCAATACCATGAAAGCACCCATTTTCTAATGCCCCATCAACAATTTCAGCCCATAACACTCATGGAAAGACTGTTTCAACGGAACTTTTCAGGATTATTTTTAGGAACTAAGACACTTGCCAAGAACAAGCATGGGAATCAGGATTACAAGAAAAACAGGGGTACACATAACGAAAATGAGGGAAAGACGAGAGGCGGGGGCAGCAAGAGAAACGATGTAGTAAGAGAAAATATGGAAGAAGTCCCAACAAATCTTTTGAGTCAGTTCCATTGGTGGAACAAATGCGTTATTTCCGTGGCCCATGAAAAACGTCCGGATAATCCAGGCGTTTTTCTTAGCCATCACTCATCACTGACAGTAACGTTTGTACTAATGGTCACTTTGCGAGAAAATACGGAAATACATAGTGGCACGACTAATTGACGGGGGATGGAATTCAAGGGACATACTAGCCACTGAACGATTGGTACTTTCAGAAAAGAAACTATGTCCCCCGAAATCACATGGGTATGTGGCTGGATTTCTATTTCGGCGCCAGGGCAAAGGCCCTCACGGCATGGGCATCATAGCCACTGATGCGCTGACCCCAGCCGGCTGTTGCCTTGGGGTACACATGCAGCACTTCCGCGAAGGCGCCCTTGGGACACGATCCGAGCAGCTGAGATCGCAGCAACATCCGATAATAATTACCCAATCCGTCTCCCGTGAAACCACCCACATTCGCCGCAGCTACTTCACCATCGAGGTTGACAACACTGGTGGTTGACCGGACGACATCGAAGGAAAACACGGCATATTTCCCCGGGTGGGTCGCATGGAAGGCAAGCCGGATCTTGGCTGCGGCAGCCGTGGCGGCCACGGCCGGGTCGTAGAGCAGAAAGCCGCATGCATCAGTTGCCGACCCGCCACCCAGAAGAGGCGCATCAATTACCGCGCCGCAACTCCGGTTATCGATGTGCAGTTTGAAGACATACCCGCCGTCCACGACGGAGGTCGCCACCGCCGTATGGACGGTACCATCCGCTGCCGTGCCGGTCGGGGAAAGAAAGCGGAAGGTCCCGGACCCGGGCAGCACCTTAACCCCGGCGCTGTTGTAGACCTCGAGCTTGAGTAGGTAAGTGCCTTCGGGAAGGGCAGGCGTGTTCAGCAGGCCACTGTAGATATCCCCGAACCAGTCCGTAGCGGGCCAACTGGTAACGGCCCCCGGCTCCGTCGGCGGGTTATGGGGAAGGAATTCGTACAGATTCTTGCCGTCGACGTTTTTCGGTCCCAGCACATACACGGGATAAGAGACCGCCATGCCCACCTGGCGGACGTAGTGGGCGCCGATAGTTTCGGAAAACTCCTGCCAGGAACCGCCCGACACTGGACAGTACAGCCAGCGGTAATAACTTATTTGCGGCGTCGGGATGCGGTTGTCGTAGCCATGCCGGAAGCCGAGGCGAGCACCAAAGGGCGCATTATTCATAACTTTACCGCTCAATCCGTCGGTGTAGTCGGTCAGTCCCGTGGGCTTGATCTTGTACAAAGGGGTGTTGCCCACGCCCCAAGGCATTACCCAGAAGCCGACTCCCGGAGGCACCGTTGTGTTCGAACCC
The DNA here is from genome assembly GCA_028683595.1 of Geobacteraceae bacterium. Classification (GTDB taxonomy): domain Bacteria; phylum Desulfobacterota; class Desulfuromonadia; order Geobacterales; family Geobacteraceae; genus RPRC01. Next base: position 17,475 of record JAQUHM010000032.1, read on the forward strand.
TGAATGACGCCGACTAGCACTTTGGTGGAGGTGGTATTGTTATTTTCCCGACTTTCCATCACGTGGCACTGGGAATCCGCATAGGCGCCCAGCCAATACACGCCGGGCGCCATGTTCTTCGGCACGTATGCAGGCAGTTTGTAGATCACACTCTTACCCGGCAGGATCGATTTGGTGTTGCTGATGCGCCCTCCGAGCACCAGCATGTCTTCCACGAAGTCCTCCCTCGTCAGCCCCTGGTACACGGGCTGGACGGCCGACTGTGCGGGAATGACGCTGTCCGCCGACCATACCAGGTCGACCATGTAGGCCTTGTTCGCCGGCCCCTCGCTGGTTCCGAGGGCTTTCACAGTACCCTTATTGGTCACCGTGACGACGATGGGGAGATTTGCACCCGCCGTGGCTTTGGAACCGCAGGAAAGGGACACCTCCAGATCGGGCATGGCCAAGTGAACGATACCGGGAGAAACGGCTCTGACATTTGATCCGGTGTTTGCAACGGGAAGCCGGGAGGGAATGGTCCTTTCCTGGGCGAAACAATTGACAATCAAAAAGCAGGTCAGCAGGATGGCGCAGAAGAAAGAGCGGCGAATTGCAATCATAGAGTTCTCCTCTCTGTGTTCAGGGCGAAATGAGGCGCTCGATATCCACTCCAGCCATATTCTTCCCCGAACGGTTTGGGTGATGCGGTCACCAGGAACGGTTCCCGCCTTTACATGGGACATATTTAACATTACTTATTGGAAAAGGTCAATCTTTTGTCTACTGAGGAGGGGACATGGCGAATGGTCCGTCTGGCGAACCAAATTGGCGGGAAGCTGCCGGCGACGGTTTGAAGCAAGCCAAACGACTTCATGCCGACAGAGGAATGTTGGCAGAATAGCAACAGGCTGCACGGGAACACAGCGGGCCACGACTATCGACTACGGTCCCGGTTATTCCGTACTCGTATCATTTCGTTTCCGCCGCACTGAAACTCGTACGGAACCGGGATGATGGCCACGGAATATCCCTCCGCAGCCAAACGGGCGATTACAGCGTGAAGATGCCGGGAAGTTCTTGCTCCAAGTTCAAGCAGCGGAAATACGCGCACTTCCCGTGCCACGCGGGACAATTCCCTCAGTGACGCCACATGGAAATCCTCGGAAAGCTGTTCGCTATAGAGAAAGAGCAGATGGGAACAGAGGGCCAGGTCGAACTGCCCGTCGGCGAACGGCAGGACCGGCAGCTCGCCGTCCACATATCGTCCTTGCTGAAGTCCTCGGGGATAGTCAGAGAGGAATTCCTCCATTGCGCCCATGCGCAGCCGCCCGAGTTCAGCCACCGACCTGATCGTTGTCCAGGTGAATTCATGCTCGTTTTTCCGCACCTGCTCCATCACGTCCGCATACGTATCGCCGATCCGCTCGCGAACTTCACAAGCCGAAAACCGATAGAGCGGGTCGACAGACGTGACCCGCCCACCCCGCTTCGTGAGCTCGGCATTGAAGGAGGACGGCCCATCGGCACATCCCAGCAGGCACCCCTCGAGGTCAGCACTTGACGGCCTGTTGCCTAAACAACTTTTCTAGGTCAGCCCAGATGTCAGCCGTTGAATGAATCCGTAATTATCTTTGATTCCTGCTCTTTGAAAAAACAGACCTAGGTTCATATAAAAAGCCCATA
>JAQUHM010000321.1 GCA_028683595.1 Geobacteraceae bacterium
GCAAAGGGTCTTGACACTGGTGAATGCGACAAGGCCTCGAATGCCAGAGGCAAGAGAACGGTTTATCCGGCGCAGCTGAAGGAGCTGCTCAAAGGCCCCGTCAAGGCCGGAACAGGAAATCCCCGCAACCACGAGAGTGCCTCGCATCGCTGCTTTCCATGCTGTGAGGAAGGAGCGGTTGTCCGAAGCATCATCGATCACCAGCACATTTGGCGAATGATCGCCGAGCGCTGAGACCGCCATCTCAAGCTCTTCCGGAGCATCCGGCTGGAGAAGTATCCGGGGGTACGGTACATTTCCTTTCCCAATGCCATTGCCCAGAAGGACGACATTTCTTCCTGCAGTATCCATTTCATGGAAGAACAGGTCGAGAAACCGGTCGCGCTCCGCGCGGTTCCAGGAAGCAAAAAGGACAAGTCCTGCGCCGGGAGATCCGAGGGACCGGAATTTTTCAGACGTATCAGGGGTGAGTCCCATTTCCTGGAGTCCGGACGGAAAGGAAAGGTCAGGCCGGAGGCTAAAGGTGATCAAATCACCTTCAACCGCTCGAACCAGCGATGCTTGGAGAATGATGTCGGTTTCCCGGTAGCGAAAGACAAACTCTCCACGGGAGGCATTTTCACGGGAGCCGTTTATCCTGGTGATTTTTCTGATGCAGGCAACGAGTTCCGGGTAGGAACTGACGGGAAAACGGCCAATCTTGCGGAAAGTGTTTCCCCGGCGACCAGACACATGGACGGCTCCCCCTCCGGGCTGGAGTGAAATCGAGCTGATTCCGTTCTGGAGAAAAAAGAGGATCAGGTATTCCAGCAGGCTTGCACCGCTTCTGTCGGCGTTGATTTTCTCCAGGATCTCTTTGCTGAAGCAGGTTGAAGCAAAGCCGAATGTTACGTCGTCACGTTCCGGGCCGTAAAAGATGTCGAGCATTTCGCGCAATTCGCGGATAATCGGTATGGAAACGGTTACCGTGCAGCCGGTGACCTCTTCAACCCGGGCAACAGCTGCCATGTTCAGAGGGTCGGCCAGGGCGATGTGAATTTCATCTCCTGTTCTGATGATGGGGATCAGGTTGTATTTTCGGGCGAGTTCTCCCGGGATTAATTGTGTGGCGCTCCGGTCAATGATCTTTTCGCTGAGGCGAACATACGGAATATCAAGCTGATTGGACAGGGCCCAGTCGATATCTTCCTGTTCCACGATGCCCAGTTTGACCAGGGCTTCTCCGAAACGGCATCCGGAGGCCAGCTGCTCGTCAAGCGCACGTCGTATGTCATCGTTGGTGATGATCCCCGATGTGCAGAGAATGGTGCCAAGGGCGCCCTTTTTCACCAGATCGTCCATGTTTCACTCCTCTCGTGCCTGTCCGATCCGGAATGTGATCGGCGGCTCATATAGTATATCGGATAATGGGCAAAAAACTTGAAAGGGAAAAATCAGTCGTTTGCATCTAATCTGGTGTGTAATCTCTACCGGGTGTTGCGGCAGGCTTTACATTTTTCCACCTGGTATGATAGCCTTCGTACACAATTTCATTCAAAATCGCGTCACATCCGAACCTGAAAGGTTTCGGCACGTGCCGTGGGAGATATCATGAGAAGAAAAGCCCTTGTGCTTTTTTCCGGCGGACTCGACTCGATTCTTGCCGTCAAAGTTATGCAGGAGCAGGGAATCGAAGTCGAGGCCATCAATTTTACCTCTCCGTTCTTCGTGTGTAAGAGAAGCAAGGATAGCTGTGATTCGGATGCGGTCCGGGCGGCCCGGGAACTTGCTATCCCTCTGAAAGTGATGAATCTGGGCATCGATTTCCTGGAAGTAATCAGAAAACCGAAACACGGTTACGGAAGCGGTATGAACCCCTGCATCGACTGCCGCATTTTCTTTCTGCGCAAGGCCGGGGAGTATCTCGCTGAAAGCGGAGCTGATTTCATCGTTACCGGTGAGGTGCTGGGACAGCGCCCCATGAGTCAGCGGCGTGACGCCATGCGGCTGGTCGAACGGGAATGCGGGTTGGAAGGACTGCTGGTACGGCCCTTGTCGGCAAAGCATTTACCCGCTACTATTCCGGAACGTGAGGGGTGGCTTGATCGGGAAAAATTGCACGCAATTTCGGGACGTTCCCGCAAGGAGCAGATGCGGATTGCAGCTGAAATGGGAATCCGGGAGTATCCCAATCCTGCTGGTGGATGCCTCCTTACCGAACCTTCGTTCCTATCCAAAATTTGTGATGTTTTCGACCATGCCGACCAGCTGGATCCCCGCGATTTTACCCTTCTGATGACAGGCCGTCATTTCCGACTCGGTTCGCGGACCAAAGTAGTCATTGGCCGCAATGAGGTGGATAACCTGGCCCTGGAAGAGGCCACCCGGCCCGGTGATGCGCAGATGCGGTGGGCCGACGGCAGCAGTCCGATGGGCGTTGTAACCGGCATGATCGAGCCTGATCTGCTGGAAAGAGCAGCCAAAATCCTCCTCCGCTATACCAAGGCCCGGCCGGGAACCACCTGTTCGGTCACCGTTGTGCGGGCCGGGAAGGAAATCATCATGCCGGTTGTCCATGAATTCGACGAGGCGCAGGTGGAGGAATTCAGGATCTGAGGAGAAATGTGTGCCGGAGGCTAAGCAATGAAAGAGCTGAATCATCTCCTCGAGATAATCGAAGAAATTGCGGCAGGTCGCTATTCCAATGACGTGATGGAACTGACCCGTCCGGAAGTGCCTGAGCCGGTCCGCTCCATTGCTGAAGCCATGGGGCTCATGATGGTCAAGGTCGAGACCCGGGAATACCGACTTGAACTGCTGATCCAGGAACTCCGTGAGCTGAACGAGCAGATACGCCACAACGCAGTTGGGACTGTCTCGGCAATGGCCAGTGCACTGGCTGCCCGGGACAAATACACCGAAGGTCACGCCGAACGGGTTGGGAGCCTGGCTGGTCTGATTGCCGGGGAACTGGGGCTTCCCGGCCAAGAGGTGGATCTGATACGGCTGGCCGGCCGGCTGCACGATATCGGGAAGATAGGATTTTCCGATCGTCTCTTCCTTCCACATGAGAAGAAAAACCCCGAGGGCGTGGTCAGGGAGATAACCCGGCATCCCGAAACCGGTGCCGAGATCCTGAAGGATCTTGATTTCCTCGGAGAAGCACTTTCCTATATTCGCTGCCACCATGAGAGGCCGGACGGTCACGGCTATCCCCGGCATCTGACGGCAGCGGCCATCCCCCTTGGTGCAAAGATAATTGCCGTTGCTGACGGGTATGATGCAATGACCACCGATCGCCCCTACCAGAAGGGAAAAACACCTGAAGAGGCTTTTGCTATCCTGACGCAGTTTGCTGGCAGCAAGTGGGACACTGCCTGCGTTTCGGCCTTTGAACGAATACTCCCGAAAGCGCTTGAAGAGCAGACTCTGTTGATGACAAACCCATCTACGTGAATGGACAGCGGGTCCCCTCATGAGAAAATTTCTTCTGCAATAGGATTTGTGGCAGATTTTTCTTGAAAATTTTCTTAATGCGAGTATTATCCCCCTGAATGTGCGAAGGTTTTTTTCGCACGAAGCAGAAGAAATCAGATGCCGGCGTCTGAAACAATTCCCCTGATATCCTTTCAATCGATTTAGTTGCCGGTCACAGGAAAATGCTTTGCAGGTCCTGCCTTCCGCAAGGGGGCTATGTTTTCGTTTACCGAGGTTTGTCGCGATTGCGGTTGCTAGATACAATGGATATTCAAGGGGGTTAGTTAGATGGAAAAAGCACAGCAGAATGAAACAGAACTTGCCGTTTTCATTAAAGAAGTCAGAGAGAATTTTGCATCTGCGGGAAAGCCGAAAGCCAGCTGGCTCAGTACTTTGCTGAAAAAGATCTTTGGATGAGTTGATCCCCCAGATTGCAAGGTCTGGGGGTTTTTTTCTGCAACAGAGAATAGATGCATCGGTACCTTTTTATCGTTAGCTCAAGCGAACTGTTCCTGACACCTTCCTCCCAGAATACCTGCTCTAACTAGCAAATATTCTTTCTATTCATTACAATCCGAGCAATACTTACCATTACTCTGTTCTTTCTCCTGCTGGAGGAGACGGGTTAGCGGGAGATTTCTCCGGCTGCTGAATGGTTCCTTCCGTTGGTGGGTGGGCCACGCCGGCCGGCGCCCCGGTATCAGGGCTTTCTTCTCTTGCTGGCTCTCCGGGAGTTTGCGGATTGCCTTCTTTGGAAAGTTCCGTACTCACGGCGCTGCTCACGTTTTCGAACAGCTCCTGCTTCTGGATGCTTTCTTCAACCTTCCGCTGCATACCCGTGATGTTCGGTTCCTGAGCCAGAGCGATCCGGTACTCTGTTTCCGACAGCACTCCTTTCCGTCGCAGTAGTCTCAGGATCATGTCGGAGCGTCGAACGACTTTTTGCAGGTTTCGGTACTGGTTATAGGCAAGTCGTGGACCGGGGAGCATGGCGGCAAGAAAGGCGCACTCCCGGGGGGTAAGTGACGAGGCCGGTTTGCCGAAGTAATAGTGGGCACCTTGACCGAT
>JAQUHM010000322.1 GCA_028683595.1 Geobacteraceae bacterium
TGTGGATGAACCTTTTATTAAATGCTCTGAAATTCACTCTTCCGAAAGGCTCCGGACGTATCGAGGTTAGCGCTCTGTCTCGTGACGGAGAGAATGTCTATCGGGTGAAAGATTCAGGAATCGGTTTTGACGGGGAGTTTGCCGACAAGCTCTTCGGCATCTTTCAGCGGCTTCATTCGTCAGCGGATTTCGAAGGATCCGGTGTGGGCCTGGCCATAGTGCAGCGGATCGTGACCCGCCATGGCGGCAAGGCCTGGGCGGAAGGGGTGAAAGGCGAGGGGGCGACGTTTTATTTTTCGTTGCCGCAAGTTGAAGGAGCGAGGAACGAGGAAAAAGGATCGGGGGTTGAGATAACTGCCTGAAGGCTCGGTAGTAACCTCACCACAGAACCATAAGCAACGTTCTCCGCTTCTCGGTCCTCAATCCTCTATCCTCGTTCCTGCTTTTAAAGCCCCACTTCTTCTGCCAGCTTCTTCCAGGCTGGCAAACTCCTCTCAATCATCCCCTTGTCAACACAATAGGCAATGCGGAAGAATCCGGGTGCGCCGAATCCTGCTCCCGGTACCAGGAGGATCTGGTGCTGCTGGGCGAGCTTGACGAACTTCACGTCATCCGCGAGGGGTGATTTCGGAAAGAGGTAAAAGGCGCCATCCGGCTTGACCATGCTGAATCCCATGGCGGTCAGGTTGTCGTAAAAAATGTCGCGCTTTTCCCGATATTCTTCAATATTTACCGAAACACGCTGCAGTTTGGCAACCAGTCGCTGCATGAGGGCTGGTGCATTGACGAAGCCCAGCACCCGGTTGGCGAAAATTGCACCTTGCATGAAGGTGGTTACATCTTTCATGCGGGGATTTGCTGCCAGGTAGCCGATCCTCTCGCCGGGCAATGCCAGGTCCTTGCTGTGCGAGGTGGCAATAGCAGAGTTCTCGACGTACTTGAAGATATTCGGAACTTCTTTGCCATCGTAACAGATGCGGGCATAGGGTTCGTCGGAGATAAGCAGAATCTGTCGGGAATGTTCCTGCTCTTTGCGCTGCAGCAGTTTTCCCAGTTTTCTCAGGTCTTCGGCCGAATAGATAACTCCGGTGGGGTTGTTGGGCGAACAGATGATAAGGGCCCTGGTTTTCGCGGTGATGGCGTTTTCAATGGCGGTCAAGTTGAGTTGAAAGGTTTCCTTGTCGGTCCAGGCTTCAACGGGAACGCCGCCGTGATTATCGATGTAGAATTTGTACTCCACGAAAAAGGGTGTAAGGATGATAACTTCATCGCCCGGATTGAGGATCGTCTTGAGCGCCACATTCAGTGCGCCGCCCGCACCGCAGGTCATAATCACATGGTTGCCCTTTACCTCCAGTCCTGACTTCTCCGCCAGCACCTCCGCGACCGCCTGCCTGGTTTCCTCGTAGCCCGCATTGCTCATGTAGCGGTGCATGCCGGGAATGGGATGCATGGCCAGTTTCCGGAATTCTTCCTCGAATTCTGCCGGGGGGTCGACTGATGGGTTGCCGAGGGTGAAATCGAAGACATTTTCCGCTCCGTGGATGCTGCGGAGTCTTTCTCCTTCTTCGAACATCTTCCGTATCCATGAGGCGTTTTCAATGAAACCGGCAATTTTCCTGGCAATGGGCATGGAGGTATCTCCTTATTTTCCTGGGCTGGGTGGTTTCGGTGTATATTTCTGGACTGATGATGATTTATTACCATGATTGGCGGCAGCAAGGCAAGAAAAGCTTGGTGTTCCCGGGTGTGTTCGGAGGGGTGAAAACACTGGATCAGCCTGCTTTGTGGTCATTTTCATCCTTTACAAGCCGCTTTTCCGCATGCTACTATTCCGAAGTTTGTAGTGCCACAAACAGTTTGCGATGAAAGGAAATGCGGGGATATGTCTGGTCACAATAAATGGAGTACCATAAAGCACAAAAAAGGTGCCGCTGATGCCAAGCGTGGGAAGGTCTTTACCAAAATCATCAAGGAATTAACCGTTGCCGCCAAGATGGGCGGGGCTGATCCTGATGCGAACCCGCGGCTGCGCACCGCCATTGATAAGGCAAAAAGCGAAAACATGCCGAAGGACAACATCGAGCGGGCTATCAAGAAGGGTTCCGGCGGGCTTGAGGGTGTGAACTACGAGGAAACGACCTACGAAGGTTACGGTCCCGGTGGCGTTGCCGTGCTGGTTGAGGTGATGACCGACAACCGTAACAGAACCGTGTCTGATGTGCGGAGCATTTTTTCCAAGTGCAATGGAAATATGGGCGAAGCGGGCTGCGTTGCCTGGCTGTTCGATAAGAAAGGTCTGATCATCTATCCCAAGGACACCGACTTTGACGCACTGTTCGAGGCGTCCCTGGAAGCGGGGGCCGATGATGTTGTCGACGAAGAAGGACAGATTGAGGTGGTAACCGATCCTTCTGCCTTTATCGAGGTCCGGGAGGCTCTGGAAAAGGCCGGCTTCAAATTTGAATCCGCCGAGGTCACGATGATTCCCCAGACCATGGTCAAACTGGAAGGCAAACAGGCCGAAAGCATGCTGAAGCTTATGGACAGGCTTGAGGATAACGATGACGTTCAGAACGTCTACGCGAACTTCGACATCTCGGATGAAGAGATGGAAAAGATGATGTAAGGGCTTCGGGGGGCGGGCAGATGACCCGCCCCTTCGAGTTTTCGGGGGAATGCATAGTGCTCTCCGTGATTGCTCATCTGGCCTGACAGGTATCTACGCATGAAAATTCTCGGCATCGATCCCGGATCGCGAATTACCGGGTACGGCATCATCGTGAAGGAAGGCAATCGTCTGATTCATGTGGACAACGGTGCCATCTTTACTGATGCGGCAAAGGATTTTCCCCTTCGACTGCAGAGGATCTATCGGGGCCTTACCGAGATCATCGAACGCTACCAGCCGGAAGTGGTAGCCGTGGAAAACATCTTCTTTGCCAAGAACGTCCAGAGTGCCCTGAAGCTCGGGCAGGCCAGGGGGGCGGCAATCTTGGCTGCGGTCAATGCCGGTCTTCCCGTATATGAATACTCCGCTCTTCAGGTGAAGCAGGCGGTTGTCGGCCATGGGAAGGCTGCCAAGGTGCAGGTTCAGCAGATGCTCAAGGTGTTCCTCAACCTCCCCGAAGTCGCGCAGGAGGATGCCTCGGATGCACTGGCCGTGGCGGTCTGCCATGCCCATTCCCACAGAATGAACGACCTTCGGAGGCACACGGGATGATTGCTCTACTTACCGGTAAAATTGCCCACAAATCGCCCGAGTACATCATCCTTGATGTCAATGGCGTTGGCTACCGGGTCCAGATACCCTTTTCCACCTACTATGAGCTCCCCGAAGGCGGGGCAGAAATATCCCTCAACATTTATACCCATGTGAAAGAAGACGCCATCAGTCTCTATGGCTTCAGGACGGCGGACGAAAAGATCTTCTTCCAGCTGCTCATCTCCGTTTCCGGCATCGGTCCGAAGCTGGGCAAGGACATTCTCTCCAATATCCAGGTGAATGAACTGGCTTCCGCCATCCTCCGCGGTGACCTGGCGCGGCTTTCAGCAGTTCCCGGCATCGGTAAAAAAACCGCGGAACGCCTGGTTCTGGAATTGAAGGACAAGGTTGCGAAGCTGGAGTTCGCCGGTACCACTGCCGGTGGCGAGTATCTGGTGCCGACCTCGGGAATTGAAGAAGATGTCGCCTCGGCCCTGATCAACCTCGGCTATAAAGAGGCGGTGGTAAAGAAGGCCCTTGCCGAGCTGCGGGTATCACCGGAGGATTCCATGGAGCAGGTGCTGAAGCAGGCGTTGAAGGCGTTGATGAAGTGACAGAAGAAGGAACGAGGAATGAGGATAAAGGACCGGGGAAAGAGGATTAAGGATTGAAGGGTAAGGGTGAGGATTACGGGTCAGGGTCGGATTTGCTGGTTTCTGGTCCTGAATTCCGTTTATAATCTCGAACCTCGATCCTTTCACCTCGTACCTCGTTCCTTGTTCCTCGATCCTCGAACTAAAACAGGCAGTTTCCATGACCCGAATTATCGCACCACAGACAACCGAAGACGATGTTCTCTTTGAATCCTCGCTGCGCCCCCGCGCCCTTGAAGAATACGTGGGTCAGCAGAAGGCCAAGGGAAATCTCCAGCTTTTCATCGACGCGGCCCGCGGGCGCGGAGAGTCGCTGGATCATGTGCTGCTCTGCGGTCCGCCGGGTCTCGGCAAGACGACCCTGGCGAACATCATTGCCACGGAGATGGGGGTGAGCATCAAGTCTACTTCGGGGCCGGTTATCGAGCGTCCGGGGGACCTGGCCGCCATCCTTACCAATCTCGAACCGCACGATGTCCTTTTTATCGATGAGATCCATCGTCTTTCCCATGTGGTGGAGGAGATCCTCTATCCGGCTATGGAGGATTATCAGCTGGATATCATCATCGGCCAGGGTCCGAGTGCCCGCACCATCAAACTGGACCTGCCGAAATTTACCCTGGTTGGCGCCACCACCCGGGCCGGAC
>JAQUHM010000033.1 GCA_028683595.1 Geobacteraceae bacterium
GAACACAGAAAGTGAAGCTCCTTTTTGTTGCCCCCGGCTGGCCCAAGGGAAGGCTGTGGGGCGAGTTGGGATTCAAATTTCCATCTTTATCCCTTGCCGCCCTTGCTGCCGTAACTCCTCCTCACTGGGAGATCGGCCTGGCTGACGAGAACATCGAAACCATCGATTTCGAAGTGGATGCGGATCTGGTAGCCATTACCTCGATGACACCCCAGGCTCCCCGAGCCTACCAGATTGCGTCACGCTTCCGTGAGCGTGGAATTCCGGTTGTCATCGGCGGCTTCCATGCAAGCAACCTCCCTGATGAGGCGCTGGAATATGCCGACGCAGTGGTGGTTGGGGAGGGGGAAATTGTCTGGCCACTACTCCTTGCCGATCTTGAGCGTGGTTCTCTGCAGCCACTCTACCGGGCTACCGAGCTCCTCGGCATGCAGGAAGTGCCCCCGGCACGACGGGAGCTGTATGCCGGGAAAAAGTATCTTTTCACCAACACCATCCAGACGACCCGCGGCTGCCCCTTTGACTGTGAATTCTGTTCCGTTACCGCTTTCTATGGCCGCAAATACCGGAAACGTCCGGTTGAACAGGTTCTCCAGGAACTGGAAATTCTCCGCAAAAAAAATTCCTTTGTATTCTTTGTAGACGACAACCTGGTAGGCGACCGACGCTACGCACTCGAGCTTTTTTCCGGCATGCGGGGCCTGGGGCTGAAGTGGCTTTCCCACGCTCCCATCGACCTTGCCCGGGATCCCGAACTCCTGCGGGCTGCAGGGGAGTCGGGCTGCATCGGACTTTTCGTGGGGTTCGAGTCTCTGAAAGAGGATGCCCTTGTTGCCATGGGCAAGGTCACCAATCGTGCCGGGAGCTACCTGGAGGATGCCGGCACCTTCCGTGATAACGGGATCGGCATTCTCGGTTCTTTTGTCCTTGGGTACGATGGGGATACGCCGGAGGTATTCGACGAGATTCTCAGGTTTTGCGAGGACGCCCGTCTGGAGGCTGCGATCTTCCCGATCCTGACCCCCTATCCCGGCACTGCGGTACGTGCCCGTCTTGAAGCTGAGGGAAGGATCATCTCCAACAGCTGGGAAGACTACGACATGGGACACGTAACCTTCCGCCCTGTGGGAATGACGGCAGCTGAACTGCAGGAGGGCCATAATCGCCTGAATAAATCCTTTTATTCTTTTTCTTCCATGTACCGCCGCATCTTTAAGGCACACCGCTCCGTACAGGTCTTCGCTCCCATGAACTTCGGTTTCCGGAGCGCAGTGAAAAAGACGGAGAAAGCGGACAGAAGAAAGCTGGCCCAAGGGTAAGGTTTTACACCTTGTGGATTTTGTTTGTTATATCGTAACTATTCAGTACGATTCAACATAGTCATTCCCGAGGGTGCAATCGGGAATCCAGACGACCAAATATTGATCCCCAATAGAGTCACTCGGGGATAACAGATGCGTTATTGCCAACGGTTCAGAATATGCTGAACTGTTATGTTATTTCTTAGCAGCTGGTGCCTCAAGCACTGTGACAAATATCTCAACCGGAGTTTGTAACCCTATGCATTGTTTCATGTTTCCTGGTCAGCCGCTCCTTTTTGGCGCGGAATCACCTGATGATACAGAATACCAGTCAGTCAGAAAACTTGCACTGGCCCATACCGGGCTGGACATCCATGACCTTTCATGGCTCCGGGAGCCGTCCTCGAAAAGTGTTGCCCTCCAAATTTACGGGGCAGCCATAAGTCTCTACCGTAATCGTTTGCTCTTCCAGGGGGGGCGCAGGCCTGACATGATAGCCGAGCACAGCATGGGAATTTATGCCGCCCTTGCTGCCAGCGGTTCGATTTCTGAGGCTGTTGCCCTGGAATTGACATTCCGCGTCGGGGCCTGCATTGCCCTTATGGCAGACAGGGGAAACTACGCCCTCGGCTGCATGGTGGGTCTTACCCATGAGCCGCTCCTTGCCATTGCCGAGAATAATGGTGTTTTCCTGGCGAATTACAATACCTCGCGGCATTTTCTCATCTCCGGAGAAAGGCTCGGCATCGAGTCCGCTGTTGCCGAGGCTCTTGCTGGCGGGGCTTTCTCCGCTAAAGTTTTTCCTTGCGATGCCCCCCTGCACACTCCGCTCATGGAGGCATCCGCCGGGAGCTTGCGGGAAATAGTTGCCGATTACACCTACGCACAATCAGCCGTTCGAGTCATGAACCATATCGACCAGGATTTCCTGACGGCATCCGAGACGGAGGACTTCCTGCTGCAGGAGCTTCTCCTGCCGGTCTATTGGGATAAGAGCTACCAGGCGTTGCGGTCGGCCGGGATTACGAAATTCATCGAGGTGGGAGTTGGCGACTCGCTGAAGAAGTATAATCGCTGGATAGAGAGTGAGGCAGCGAGATAACGATGAAAGTCCACGAGACCCCGATACGGGTACGGTTCAATGAAGTTGACCTTTATCATGTGGCATGGCACGGCCATTATGTAAGCTGGATGGAAGTGGGCCGCAACGATCTTGCCGGGAAATTCGGCCTGAATGCGGAGCAGATCGGTGAGGCTGGCTATCTGGCCCCTGTGGTAGCCTTGGAGTTGAAGTACAAAAGGCCGGCCCGATTCGACGAAGAGCTGCGGATAGTCACGACCATCAGGCGCACTGAAACCGCCACCCTGGAATTTCTCTGCGACATTTTCGGTCCGGACGGATCCATCTGTGCAAGCGGCCGGACCGTGCACGTGCTTACGGACAAAAACGGTACCCTCCAGTACACGCTTCCTCCCGTCATTGCCGAACGAATCGAAAAGATGCTTTCCTATCTGGAGGTCTGATGGAAATCCTGCTGGTATCCGCGAACCGGGAAAAAAGTCCCTATCCTGTTTTCCCCCTTGGCTTGTCCTATCTTGCTGGTTCCCTGCTGGCAGCTGGCCACCGGCTACGGACCATTGACCTTTGCTTTGCTGATGATCCTGAAAAACTCCTGAGGGACGAACTTTCATCCTTCCCACCCGCTGCAGTCATCCTTTCCATCCGCAATATCGACAATGTTACCTATCCCGGCTCCCGCTCCTACCTGGAAGGAGTCAAGACGGTAGTGGATGCCTGTAGGGGGAAAGCTCCTGTGATTCTAGGTGGTTCCGGCTTCTCGCTCATGCCCCGTGAGCTTCTTGACTTTTTTTGCGGTGATTTCGGAGTTGTCGGGGAGGGGGAGGAGATCCTGCCGCTGCTTTTGGACCGGCTGGCAAAGGGTGAATCTGCTCAGGGACTGCCAGGCGTTTTGACCAAGGGAATAACGGAATATCTTCCGCCCGCTCCCGTGGAAAAAATCGGCACGCCGGATCGCAGCCTCTTCCAGGTTGAGCGCTACAACCGGGAAGGTGGTATGGCAAATCTCCAGACCAAGAGGGGCTGTCCGTTTTCCTGTATTTACTGCACCTATCCAATCCTTGAGGGAAGCAGACTCAGGTTGAGGGACGTGGACGAAGTCATTACCGAAATACGGGAACTGGTGGAGTTGAACGGCACCGAGTATCTCTACTTTGTTGATGATATTTTCAATTACCCGATGGATTACGCGGAAAAGCTTTGCCGGGCCATGATCGTTGCCGGACTTTCCATACACTGGTCAGCCTTTATCAATCCATCCTTCATTACCCCGGATTTGATAACGGTCATGGTCGAGGCCGGATGTGACGCCTTCGAATTCGGCACGGATTCCGGCTCACCTGTTATGCTTCGAAACCTGGGGAAATCGTTTACCACAGTGGATGTGCGTGCCGCTTCAGCGCTTTGCGCGGATCATGGGGTGGATTTTGCCCACTACATCCTGTTCGGCGGCCCGGGAGAGACCGAAGAAACCCTTCTGGAAAGCTTTGCACTTATGGATGATATTTCTCCCACGGCAGTCATCGGCATGACCGGCATCCGCATCTATCCCGGCACGCCCCTCCATCATAAGGCCCTGAAGGAGGGGATAATCACCCCTGAAACTTCCCTCCTTGAATCGGTTTTCTATATTTCTCCTGCGGTGCGGGACACCCTCTGCGACTTGGTTACCACTGAGGCGCTGAAGCGCAGAAACTGGGTTGTTCCGGGCCTGGAACTCAATATGAGTGACACCATGATGGCTGCGCTTCGCCACTTTCCTGTTCGAGGACCACTCTGGAAGCTGATGAAGCATCTCGGCAGGAGCAGGGTTCGTCCCATGTCGATCCCCTCCTAGTGTCCCGTGTGGTTAATTCCATCCTTCTTGTGCAAGAATATCTTCTCACCAGTATAGAATGAAGTGGCAGCATCAAACCTCTTCCTTGCGAAATGGACAAAATCAACCATACTGTAGCTAGGAAAGCACAGCCACTATTCGCGGGAGGTTATTTTTATGAAACGCACCTTGTCTCTGGCATTTGCCGCCTTGCTTTTATCCCTTTCCCCCTGCTATGCGGGAATTCTGGAAGATATTACCGGTCAGATGGGAGATCTTCCCAGCCATGCTCTCCCTGCCCTTCAACAGCAGAGTTCCCTCGATAACACCACTATTGTCAAGGGTCTCAAGGAGGCGCTTGCTACCGGCACCGAACGTGCTGTAACCGAGGTAGCCAGGCCTGACGGCTATTTCGGCAATCCCCTGATCAAGATTCTTCTTCCCGACAAGGTTCAGAAGGCGGCCGATTTCTTAGCGGCCGTTGGCTACCAGGAACAGGTGAACGAATTTGTCTTGAGCATGAACCGGGCTGCTGAGGCTGCTGCACCAAAGGCTGCCTCGTTCTTCGGCGATGCCATCCGCCAGATGACGGTGGAGGATGCCAGGGGAATTCTGGCGGGCGGAGATACCTCGGCAACACAGTTTTTCGAAAAGAAAATCCGGACGAAGCTCTTCGACTCATTCAAGCCGGTTGTTTCCAGCAGTATGGATAAGGTCGGAACGGTTCGGTCCTACAAGGAGATGATGGGTTCTTACGAAAGTCTTCCCATGGCTTCCATGCTCGGGGTGCCGTCCCTTGATCTCAACAGTTACGTCACAAACAAGGCCCTTGATGGGCTCTTTACCATGGTGGGGCAGGAGGAGAAAAAGATCAGGACAAACCCTGTGGCCCGCACCACGGATCTCCTTCGAACGGTGTTCGGCAGCAAATAAGACAAAACTCTCCAGCGTACAGGACCCAAAAAGGGCGGGTTTCAAACCCGCCCTTTCCTTTTTCTGCAAATATCATTTTCCGCCTTTTCCGTAAAAAGAATATTCCTGCTTGTCATTCTTCTTGAAGACCCCTGTCAAAAATTAATATCTTAGCATTAATACATTAATAAAAATTGACTTGCCGTGTGAGAACATGGTATCTGTTACATTAACGGACGTTACTTTGTGGTGTTGTTTTCATATGACCAGTCCGCAAGGCTACCATAATCTGAAAGCGTAAAACATAGTTAATTCAGATAGTTGCAAGGTAGTATGGGCAAACCATGAATGGAGCAAACGATCGATGGTTGACATGTCTGGGCAAACAACCTCACCAGTGATGACTGCCTTGGTGCAATCAGGCCATCAATTCTCCTTCCCCCAGGTCATGCGCCTTGCCCGAAGGTTTCTCGATCCTTGCGGGAAAAAAGGGCTTCCAGAAATCCCGTGGCAGGAGCGGGTTCAGATCCGTCCAAAGCTCTCCCTGGCATTTCCGGCTGCAGACGTGGCCCGGGTAGAAAGGGACGGCGCCAATCTCCGTGTCACCACCACCTTTCTCGAATTGTACGGTCCCGCTTCTCCCCTGCCGAACTTCTACAGCGAAGATCTTTTGGACGAGGCTTCAAACGATGAGTCGGTGTTCCGCGATTTCCTCGATATCATCCACCAGCGACTCTATCATCTGTATTTTCAGTGCTGGAGCAAATATCGTCTCTTTATCCGCGTGGTGGAAGAAAACAACCCGGTTGACCGGGAACGGCTCTTTTGCCTCATCGGCCTAGGGGAAAAGGAGTTGCGGGCCACTCTTCCCGACTCCTGGTCACTCCTGCGTTACACCGGCATCCTGACCCAGTTCCCCCGCTCCGCCCTTGGCCTGGCAACTATCCTGCGGGACGCGCTGAAAGAGCAACGGATCAGGATCATTCAGAACGTGAAACGGATGATTCCGATTCCCCGGGACCAGCGGATGCGCATGGGAATGTCCGGCTGCTGCTTGGGTGTGGACACGGTACTCGGCAGCGAGATAGCCGATCGGATGGGTAAATTCCGCATCGAGATCGGTCCGCTCACCTGGGCTGCCTACAACGACTTCCTGCCCGGCACCAGCCAAAATGAAAAACTTGGTGCATTGGTCAGATTCTACCTAACCGACCCCCTCGAAGTCGAACTGAAGCTGATCCTGGCTGCAAGGGAGGCCAAACCAATCCGTCTCGGCGATCCAGCGGCACGTCTGGGACTCAATATCTGGTGCTTTTCCGGTGACACCCTGGGTGAAGTAAGCGCCGGATTCCAGGTTCCCGCTTTGCCTTTCAGACAGACGCTTCCTTCCGGGCCTGAGCCATTACTTCCTTCGCAGGAATCGCACCGTTCCATGGTTGACTATTACCGCGAGGAGCGGGCGCATCTGAGGGAGTTAACAGAGCACTTCGTACAAAAACATCCCAACCTTGCCCCCCTGATGAGCGGAGCCATGGCCGATCCCGGCATGGGAAGGCTTCTGGAAGGAACGGCTTTTTATAATGCCATGCTGCAACGCAAACTGGACGATGATATTCCGGAGTTTATCCATGAAGTGACTGAAGCTCTGCACCCTTGGGATTTACGGCCGATTCCCGCGACGACCATTGTTGCGTTCACTCCAAAAGCGGAGCTCAAAAATCAGTTACTTATTGCAGCAGGTGCCGAGGTCGAATCCGTACCGGTGCAGGGTGTAAAATGCAGGTTTCGAACCTGTTTTGACGTCACTGTGCATCCCCTGACGTTGTTAAACGCATCGTTCTCGCAACCATCCGGCAAGGCACCTGCCATCAAACTGCTCTGCGAATTGCACGGCATCGGACTGTCCGGCTGGAAAGCCGAATCTCTACGTTTATTCCTCGCTGATGAGTATCCGGCCGCAAGTGATCTGTATCTGCTATTACAACGCTACTTGAAGCGCATTTGCATTGGATCATGCGAAAACGGCGCCACCATCGAGATTCTGCCAGGCAACCTGAAGCCGGTCGGCTTTGCCGATACAGATGTCTTGCTCACTCGTGAAGCAGGCCTTTTGCCGGGGCATCTGCAGCAGCAGGAATATTTCCTGTTCCCAGACAAATTTCTGTTTCTGGACCTGACCGGACTGAACGAGTGCCGCAATCTTGGCAACGGCTCGCAATTTGAGATCAATTTTGAACTGAAAAACATTTCGCTGGTTGTGCCTCAGGTCAATGAAAAGAGCTTCGTCCTTTTTGCAACGCCGGTTATCAACCTGTTTAAGCACAAGGCTGAGCCGCTATCTTTCAACTCAAATCTTCAGCAGCATATAATACGCCCGGTTGGGGAACATTCCGCTCACTACCAGATACATTCGGTTAATAGTGTTGAAGGATTAGTCAAAAAGAAATCGACAAAAATCAAGTATGAGGTACAGAATCGATTGCTCCGGAAAAACAATGAAGGACCTATCTGTCACATAACTCGAGGAAGATCAGCCATTGGTGATGGTTTTGACATCCTCCTATCAGTTCCAGGCCACGGAAATGAAAAAAAATCCAACAGAATAAAGCTCGACATTGATCTTACCTGCACCAACGGGATTCTGCCAGAGCAGCTTGGCATCGGTGACGTGCGTATCGCAGCCATGGCTACCCCGGAATCGATCGAACTCAGAAATATTAAATGTGTTTCGGGCATGATTTCACAGAGTTGCGACCAGAATCGGCAATGGAGGCTATTATCTGGTTTTTCTCTGAATTCCGCATCCCTGGTCAGCGCCAAAAACCTGAAAGCGATGCTCCGACTCTTTATCAATCAAAATAGTCGGCATCAGGTAGCTGCCGGTGCTTCAGATAAGAGGATTAATGCTATTGAATCAGTTGAGTCAATACCGACTGATCGCTTGATCGGGCGCACGATTTATCGCGGCTATGAAGTTCACCTTAAGCTACGAGGTGATCATTTTACGAGCCCAGGTGACCTGTATTTGTTTAGTTCGGTTCTGGAGCGTTTTCTGGGCGGGTATGTCACGAAAAACTGTTTTGTCCGCCTGGTTGTTGAGGAGATCGATAAAGGGTACCGGTTTAAATGGTCAGCGCGGATGGGGGATCGCTGTGTGCTGTAGTCAATATATAAAATGTGGGAGATTACAATGGAGTTTAAAGATACGCTGGTCGCTGCGAGGGGAATGTTGGCAAATCCTTGGGTCAATAACGGACTTACTCTGGTTGGTGGGGGTGTTCAAGCTGCGGCTGGATTGTTTATCGGCACGGTAACTTCACCAACCGGTATCGGTGCTGTTGCCGGAGGGGTGATTGCAGTTCAAGGAGCTGCGAGCGCAAGCGTGGCTTTGGGGAATTTAGTAAATTTGGCAATGGGAGTGCGACCGGTTGTAAATAATACCGGAATTATTGGTCTTGGGGCAAGCATCGCTACGCTTGGCACAAGTAGTAAAGAAACCAACAATATCGCTATGGCTACTGATATGGGATTGAGTCTGTTTACAGGTGGCATTGGAACAGTTGCGGCAAACCAGGCATTAGTAAGCAAAACAAGCGCTCTTACTCTCAATGGTCATATTCTTGATACAACATTTGGCGCTGGGAAATGGCTTCCAATTATGAGAAGTCCATCAGCCGTAGAAAACACTACAAACATATTAGGTGCTTCTTCAAATGTTGCAGGCGTGTATGAGTGAGGTGGGTATGGAAAACAAGGCGAGCATAAATCTGAAAGAGGTTGAAAAAATAATCAAAACCGTATCTTCAGCAAAAAAGCCTTCACAGACTCTATTGTATTTTTGCATTTTCCTCTTGGCATTGCTGGCGCTGTTCGTCGCGATAAACATGCACTCGCATTCAGTTTTCAGTTCAATTATGACGTTTTCCTCCTGTTTTATAATTACATCAGCAGGGTTGATATTTTTTTATTTATATATAAACAAAGTCAGCATTATGTCGGGATTGCACGTCTTAACCAGACTTATTAATCATATGTCAAAAAACGAATGGAATTATCCATTCCCCCGAAGAAACATTCATCCGCTTATTGTTATTCATCCTGTTTTTCAAGTTATTGCCGGTTTGTATCTTTGTAAGGTCAATAATAGCGACGATGGGTTAAAAATAATTGATAAGGCAGTTACCGAATCGGCAGTAATTAGCGAGTGCGTTTCACAAGGAGAAATAACTGATGTAGTTAAATTTAAAGACCTAACAAATATAATTTCAAAAGATTTAATGCCGGGCACAACGTTTAAAACTGTTTTAAACGTACTTTTGGTATTTGGATCAATTTTACTGTTGATTAGATTGATAGTTTTTATTATTGGACTCTTGTACGAATATCTCGCTGTCGTGCAATAAATTATTTCAAACATTACGAAATAATTGCATTTTTAAAGAGTTTGATGCTTTCTCTAAAGCCGATCATAGTTTCACGGGGCCACACATAACAATGTTACTACATGAGCCAGAATAAAAGGGGTCAACACATGTCAGCAAGCAGCGCACAATTCACGTTTGAGTTCCTTGATGTAGATTATGAAGTATCTGTACTTGAATTTACCACAGCTGAGAATGTCTCGCATGTGCCCGGTGCAAATTTAGTACTGGTAAGTGAACAGATCATCCATTGTGATGCGGTTGTCCGTCAGGAGGGTTTGCTGACCATTATCAACCATGAAGGAGTAGACGCTCCAGATCGATATTTCCACGGAATCCTCCGTAAATTCAGACATGCCGGCATGAATGGCCGGTTTCACATATACGAGGCGCAACTGGTTCCATCGCTGTGGCTTTTATCCTTAAAGCAAAACTGCCGCATTTTCCAGGATATGAAACTGCAGGATATAATCGGCAAGATACTTCAGGAAAGCGGCATAACGCCTGATCTCTTTAAGTTCCGACTGGCACACGAAGATATCTTTAATAAATTCAACATACAGTATAACGAGACCGACCTGCATTTCATTTCCCGCCTGCTTGAAAAAGAAGGCATTTTCTATTTCTTTGAACATTACAAAGACAAACATGTTTTGGTTTTCTGCGACACCGATGCCTTTTATCAGGACATTGAGGGTGATACATCCATCCCGCTCAATGCCGGTGGAATAGTAAGCGCAAACGAGATAAGCATATCCTCATTCGACTTTTCAGATCGACTGAGACCCGGCGTATACACCCATACAAATTATAATTTTAAAACTCCATCCGTTGACCTTGAAACTGATTTCAAGGGTGAATACAACAACCCGGACGAACAATTTGATGTATACAGCTATCCCGGCAGCTACGGTAAAACGGAAAGGGGCAAACGGCTCACTAAAATACGCCTGGGAACCATAGCCGCGCTGAAGGAAAAGGGACGAGGCGCAAGCAACTGCACCCGGTTGACGTCCGGCGCCACCTTCCTGTTGACCGGCCACATTAACCTGAAATTCAATCAGGAATATTTCCTTTTCGGAGTTGCACAGGAAGGAAAACAACCGGCTTCGCTGAAAGAACAGGCTCCGAAGGATGTTACCCCGGGTTATCGCAACATTTTTATGGTCATTCCGTCTTCCGTGACCTACCGACCTGAACAGCGACACGCAAAGCCAATAGTCCCTGGCCTCCTGTCTGCAATCGTCACCGGGCCCAAAGGCGAAGAGATCTGGCCTGACGAGTACGGCCGCGTTAATGTCCAGTTTCACTTCGACCGCGAAGGCAAAATGGACGAAAAAAGCTCCTGCTGGCTGCGTACAATTCAATTCTGGAACGGAACTACCTGGGGTAGCCAGTTTATCCCACGTGTCGGCGACGAAGTGCTGGTCACCTTTGTAAATGGCGATATGGATTACCCGATCATCATGGGTAGTGCCATCAACGAAGCAAAGCAGCCTAATTACAGTCTGCCAGCGAACAAGACCCAAAGTGGTATCCGGACCAGAAGCTCCCCCGGGGGGAGTCCCGACAACTTTAACGAACTGCGCTTCGAAGACAAAATGGGAGCGGAAGAGGTTTATCTCCAGGGCGAGAAGGACTGGAATATTCTGATCAAGAACGACAAAGGGCAGTATGTCGGTCATAACGAGACGCTGACGGTGGTTAATAACCGAACCAAAAGCGTAGGTGTGGATCAGAGTGAAACTATTGGGGTGAACAAGACAATCAATGTAGGCGTCAATCATGTTGAAACTATTGGATCGAATATGAACCTTACGGTGGGGGGGGGTAAGACCGAATTTGTCGCCATTAACACGGCTGAGACTATCGGTGTCGCAAAAGAACTTTCGATAGGCGCGGCATATGCCGTCACGGTAGGTGGAGCAATGAATACCGCCGTGGGGTTGGGACAATTCGAAGAGGTAGGCTTAAGTAAGAAAATTCTGGTCGGCAAAAGATTTGATATTTCTTCCGGCGACAAAATAGAAATTATCTGCGGCAAATCCCAATTCAGCATGGATCGGGAGGGAAACATAATTTTGAAAGGAAGCAATATCGATATAAGCGCGACTGGAAATATCACATTAAAAGGTCGGAAGGTATCGACAAATGGCTGATAAAAAGAAGAGCTATTCCGAAGGTGTTTCGAATTCCGATTATCCTTGCCATATCGAAGGAACTCGAATCGGAAAGATCGCAGGGGTTGATACTGACGGTCGGATACTGGTCGATTTTCCCGATAGCGGGCTGGCGCCGGTTTCGTCGCGGCTGACCTCCACCGTCGAGGAAAAGCTCCGTCGGGCATCCCCCATCGGCCGGGACGTACTACTGGTATTTGAGAATAACGATCCGAAGCGGCCCATCATCATCGATACGCTGTATTCATTGCTTGATGAAATCACGGACCAATCGGAGGATGTTATGAGCGTGCAAAGTCCGGAAGAAGTCACTGTTGACCGGAAACGGATACTTGTCGACGCCGAAGAGGAGGTCGTCCTGCGCTGTGGCGAGGCAAGCATCACCCTGACCCGTGCTGGCAAAATAATAATCAAGGGAAACTATCTGCTCAGTCGCTCATCAGGGGCAAACCGCATCAAAGGCGGGTCCGTACAGATTAACTGACAAAGCACGGATGCTTGAATACGAGTGGCAATCATCGAAATATGGAGGTTACATGGCAACGACAACCTGCGTCAACGGCCAGACAGCCGTACACGAAACCAGTGACGGAGTAGTAAATACGTGCCCCGATGTCTGCATGACTCCGGTGGGTTCTTCGATCGTTCCGGTGCCCTACAACAATAGCGCATTCTCGCAAGACACCGCAAACGGCAGTAAGACCGTTACCGTTGACGGCAATCCGCTTATGCTCAAGGATTCAGTGTTTTCCAGAAGTATTGGTGATGAACCCGGCTTTGCCAAGGGTGTCGGTTCAGGGACAACCGGCGGTGTTGCCAAATTCGTCAATTATTCATTCGATGTAATGGTTGAAGGGCGTAACGTCTGCCGCAGACTCGATCCCATGACCAGCAACAAGGGCAACACACCTCCAGCTCCTTTAATGCAACCAAATGTAACGGCAGAAGGTTTAAAGGGCAAGTATCTCCTGCCAATAACATTTGTCTTCAAAGATCCAGACCTCATCACAGGAAAGATCCACCAGCCGGTTTTTGAAACTCTGAATACGGTAAAAGGACCGGAAACTTTCAGGCAGGAGGCATCCGATTACACCGGGGCGTTGCACGGCTGTGAGCAGCCGGATGGAGAATATGCAGTGATCTTTGATGAATTCAATCTGGAAGAAGACAGTTTCGAATAAAGGAGCGGGCATGGGATTTATCAAGTACATCGACATTGACTGGCCTGACCTGTTCAGGCCGATCCTCACATCGAAAACAAACTTTTTTAATCGTATCAGAGTCAGGCGCGAGGTTATTCCCATTATCTTCGTGCCGGGGGCCATGGGGAGCAGGTTGAAGAGAGGCAGTGAAGTCGTCTGGGATCCGGATGATAGGGTTGGCATGTTCAATAGATACGGTCGAAAAAAATGTACACCGGCAAAACGCAAGGAATTTCTGATCGGTCCGCAGTTTAACCCCGAGTGGCTTCAGGTAAGTGAAGATGATGCGAAGCACAACCAGAAGTTTTTTTCCATGACTGATCCATGGCGTGATCACAGAGGCTGGGGCGGGGTTCTATGGACCTATTATGGGGAGTTGCTCGAAGAGTTGCAGAACTATAACTGGAACAAACCGGTGTGTAGTGAAGACAAGGACAAGAAAAAAGAACTGGCAGGCAAATGTTTTGAATTTCCTGTGCATGCCTTCGGTTATAACTGGACGGATAGCTGTTTAAATACAGGTAAAAAATTAGCGGAGAAAATTGATGAAATCATAAATGGCTACAAAAAAAGGGGTCGTTTGTGCGAGTACGTTATTATCGTAACCCATTCAATGGGTGGGCTTGTCGCACGTTCCGCCTGTTGTATCGAGCACGAGGGAATAGATAAGGCTCATCGCAAGGTGCTGGGTGTAATTCATGGTGTTCAGCCTGCAGTTGGCGCCGCTGCAGCTTATTGGCGTATGAAGGCTGGATTTGAACGTACGGGCATAGTAAGTACTATCTCAGCCTGGGTACTGGGAGCAAGCGGAGAAGAAGTCACCTGTCTTCTCGGTAATGCACCGGGTGGCTTGGAACTCCTGCCGACCAAAGACTACATAACAAACGACGGCAGCAAGCAGTGGCTTCATGTAACACTGAAGAACGGAAAAAAAATTTCACTGCCAAAATCGGATCCTTATACAGAAATTTATCGCATTGGGGAACAGACCAACATGATTACGAAGAAGCTTGATGCTCCGTTTTGGCGGTTGGTGAATCCGGAATGGCTAGACCCGAAAAATAAGAAAACTGGCTCTAGAAATTCAGATACTAATCGAACCGATTCTTGGGCTGAATATATTATTTGTATTGATCTAGCTAGAATATTTCATGATGAACTCAAAACCAGATTTCACAAGAATACCTACCAATTTTATTCCAGCGGTCTCGATACAGTAGACAAAATCAACTTCAAGCACGAAGAATTTTTTTATAGAAAACAGCCCACGCTTGGGGTTGAAATTTCAGTGCCTTCCAGGAAGGTGTCTTCTCGGGGCAAAAGCATCATGTACGCCGACATTTATAATCAGGAAATAATAACTCCACTCTCTGAACCCCACAAAACGTTGGTTGCTAGCATGTCCAGCATTGATGACTATCGTGAAGGTGGTGATGGTACAGTGCCAAACTGTTCTGGTTCTGCTCTTAAAGAATGTGACGGTTCAAAAATACTGGTAACTTCCAGATTTAATAAGATCGAACACCAGGAAGCGTATAATAAACGCAAGGGAAAAGACTTTGTCATTACAGCTATAAGAAATCTTTCCATAAAACGCATTGAAAAAGAGATAAATGAAGGTGGCTAGTGATTTACCGAGTAAGGCAGGAGGCACAATATCATGTCTATAGTAAAACAAATTAATGTTTTATTGATAGCTATTCTTGTTAGTACGGCCTGTTATTTAGTACATGGCTGTGATAAGTCTACCAATACTGTGAAAGGGGTCATCATGCCAATGAAAACATATTATATAGGCCGTTTTTCAATTGCTGTGCCTGCGGTGATGAAGCTGGATGAACGAACTTCTAAACTAAGATTTGCTGAAATAACAGAGGTAGTTTGGCCACATAATATGAGCAACGAGCAAGCAAGAGATACAGAATGGGATAAATTTATGTCAGAGATCAAAAGGCTTAAACCACCAAAAGGTAAGAACAATGTAATCATAAAAATAAACGAGTTTCCTGGGGTTAGTAAATGGGCAAAGGGAGTCTATTACTATTATGCTGATTTTAGGTCGATAGACGGGAAGTGGGCACTACTCATGGACACTGGTTCAGTTGGAGTGTGGTTTAAGGGTAATTCAGTTGTGGAAAAGGAGAATGCAAATCATTACTTGGAACAAAACATCGAAGCCAGTGCCAAGGCCTATATATATGCGAACAATCAGCTACCTAAAACACTTCCAAAAGGAGATTGGTTTTATCTTGAAAAAGGTGCGATTAATCGACCATATAGATCCCAAGAAGAATCCTCCGCCCGCTTCGACGGCCACTCCCTAAATCTTGTTTTGGATATCAAGATGGAAATGGATATGGATTATTATAGAGAAACAATGGGGCTGATTGAAGGGACAAAAGGGATGATCGACGAGGCATCCAGGGAACCCGGCATTAGCTTTTCCATAGTCCGATTGGGTAAGCGTGAGGTGGCAGGAATGAAAGGCGAGGAATCGATTCTTCGTGCTTCGGATAATGGAAAAAAATCTCTGCTCTTTGCCTGGGAATTTAACGGCAAGGAAGATTCGGGAGAATACCCGACAACAACCATCGAAATGGAAGCGCCCGACGGCAAGTTGGACGAAAAAATAGCCATCTGGGATGCGGTACTTGATTCCATGAAACCGATGTTTGAGCGGAAGAAATAAGAGAATAAGAATCAACCTGAATCGAGCCATATGGAAAACAAAAAGCCTGACTTTGATCGAATAGCGATAACCGGCATAGGTCTGACGACTTCCGTGGGTCTCAGTGCACCGACTTCCCTTGCGGCTATACGCGGCGTTATTGCCAACTTTTCCGAGCATGAAACCGTGCTGGTGAACGGTGACGAATATGGCACTGAACTGAGTGGTGCCAAGATTGCCCGCTTACCGGAGCAAAGTGTCTCACGGCACATTTTGGGTGATGACCGTGCCATTGCTTTGCTGGCTCCAGCCCTGCGAGAATGCACAGACGGGCTTTCTGCCGACCTGCTTAGAAGCATCAACTGTCGAATAAGTTGCCGGATCGAACTTGGGTTCGAGAACTTTGAGAACATCCTGAAGGAAAAATTACACGACCTGCCAATCCCGGCCCTGCATCGCCATGACGCTTCTGCCTTGGCTTTGGGGCGCTGTCTTTTCTTCGAAGATATCATTCAGGCAACCACAGAACTGCGAAGCGGATCCTGTCAGATGGTCCTTGTCGGGTGTGTGGATTCTCTTTGCGAAACCTCTGTTCTTGACAAGCTTTGTGAGGCGGACCGGCTCAAGAGTGGCACCAATCCAGAAGGAATTATCGCCGGTGAAGCCGCTGGTGTGATTTTGCTGGAACTGGAATCCTGTGCAAGAAGTCGCAAAGCTGCAATACACGCATACATCAGCGCCTGGGGTCAGGGTGTTGAGCCCCATCCTTTCACCGGAATGACTCGTTCGAGGGGCAAGGGGTTGTCAAGCGCTTATCGTGAAGCGTTTGCTCAGCTTCCAGAAAAAGGCGAAGAGATAGACATGGTGATTGCCGATCTGAATGGAGAACATGCTCGGGCCTACGAATGGGGATTGACTGAGGGAAGAATATTCCCTACTTACGAAAAGATGCGGGAACTGAAGCATCCAGCGGACTGCGTCGGAGATTGTGGCGCGGCAATGGGGTCGATACTCCTTGCAACAGCTGTGGGATTCATGTCAGAGGTAATTCCGCCGCTGAGCATAGCGATTTTCACATCCGATGATGGTGGCGCTCGGAGAGTACTCTGCCTCGAAAAAGGTGATGATTGTGATAAAAATGCAGCTTTCCGCAACGAGCCGAAAAAGAACACGATAGCCATTCCCACCATTATTGCGCAGCATAACGATGAATTGTCGTTCCTCTGGTTGCATCGCAATCGACTGATAAAGGCGCCGTATTGTGGGCTTTTTGATCTGGCGCGACATGATAGGCGTATAGAAGCTCACCTGGACGGTCTCCGACTTGCCGGTGAAACCGGTTGGGAGATGTGTAAAGAGGCCTTACTAAGTAACCATCCGGAAGATTTTTTTGCCGCCACTGTGTTGGCGTATGAAAGTGGTAACAAAGACTGCATTCAGGATGTAATGGCGGCGGTACAACATGATCAGTATAAAGCTCAAGTCCTCATCTCTGCGCTCGGCTGGATTCGACACGAACAGGCTGGACCTCGCATCAAAGAATTCCTCACCTCCGAATCGCCGTTTTACCGCTTCATCGGCATAGCAGCTAGCGCCATCCACCGACGAGATCCTGGACATCATCTTGATAAGGCAGTATGTGATGACTTCCCGTTACTACGATCCAGAGGTCTGCGGGCATACGGTGAACTGGGGAGAAGTTTCGATCTCAATTCTAACATTCTGCGAGGTGGCTTATCTGACGATGACGCAGGGATATGCTTCTCTACGGCATGGTCTGCAGCCCTTACAGGTAATGCCGAAGCAGTCGAAGTTTTGAAAAGATTTGTCGTGCCGAAGTCTGCTTATGGAGAAAAAGCCCTGAACCTGGCTTTGCGGCGAATGGAACAATCAACCGCTGTTACCTGGCAACAACAACTTGCACAATCACCTGATATGATCCGGTTCGCCGTTACAGGCTCGGGCATCATCGGGGACCCTTCGCTGGTACCTTGGCTCACCGAACAGATGAAGACTCCGGCGCTTGCCCGTGTTGCCGGTGAAGCATTCACCATGATAACCGGTGTCGATATCGCGTCTGCAGAACTGAGAGGTACGCGGCCTGATGGTTTTAATGCAGGCCCCAATGATGACCCGAATGATAGCAACGTGGATCTGGATGCCGATGATAACCTTCCTTGGCCAAATGATATAGCTATCGCGCAATGGTGGGACAGGAACAAGGGAGCATTCCCTGTGGGTACCCGCCATCTCATTGGCAAACCGATAGCAGCTGATCAACTTTGGCATGTCCTTAGAACAGGTCGGCAACGACAGCGTTGTGCGGCCTCACTGGAACTGGCGATCATTGAGCCCGGTCGACCGCTTTTTGAGGTTCGGGCCCCGGGATTCAGGCAACTGGAGGCTTTGAGGCTTAAGGCTGAAGGGAAAAAGGATAATTGTCTTAAAGAGCTTGATACCCCATGAAGAAATTGGCCACCATGGTGATAAAAATCATTCCTCTATGGACTAAGTTGAGAGTGATTCAATGAACTTAATAAACAACACGCCATATCCCGCGCTTGCCTTCCAATCGAACGATCAGCATGGGCAGTCTTTCCATGTCGTGGTCATGCGTGCTACCCTGGATATACAAAATAATGGGACAGCTACCTTGTCTCACGAGCAGGAACCGTTAGTCCTGACCGATGAATACTTCGGAGAACTCAACAAAAGCAGTGTGCGGCAGGAAAGTGACTTGGTGCACTTCAAACCGAAATGCGATGTTATCGTAAATGCTACTGCCTATGCGCCAGGCGGAAAGCCATCACCCGGTTTCACTGTCGGTGTCAGAATAAACAGTCGACCTGAAGATTCAGGGCGTCCCGGCCCTATAATTCTCGAGAAAAAACTTCTCGTCAAGGGACCGCGTTTCTGGGAGAAAGGCCTTATGGGAGGGTGGACACTCAAGCCATCCACCACTTCCATTACTTCATTACCGCTTCGCTATGAATATGCCTTTGGCGGGGAAAGCAGGGTTAACCTTGACGATCCCGACGGCAATCGTATCAAAGCTGAATTACGCCTGAGCCCTGAACAGCGCGACTGCCATCCCGATGGCTCTGATTCGGCTCCGATAGCACATACTATTTACCAGAATAATCCTCTGGGTATTGGATTTGCTGATGAATGGTACTTAAAGGCCAAAAAACTCAAAACGATTCCGGCACCGCAGATCGATGACCCGATACAACCAATCACGGTCTTCGGTAAAACCACTCCTCCCAAGGGCTTCGGCGTCATCACCAAGGCGTGGAAGCAGCGCCTTGAGCTGGCCGGGACTTACGATGATGCCTGGCTTGAAACGTGCTGGCCTGACCTCCCCATGGATTTCGACATGTCGTATGGGAACGGGGCAAATCCGGACATGCAGGTTCCCTACCTCAATGGGGATGAAGAAATAGTCCTCACCAACCTTACACCCTTAGGG
>JAQUHM010000323.1 GCA_028683595.1 Geobacteraceae bacterium
GAACCCCAAGAACTCTATTGGCTCGTTAAGGAAATGGGTGATGAGGATGCTATGCAACTTGTCGTGCTTTCCTCCCCGGAGCAGTTCACTTTCTTCCTGGACATCGAGCTTTGGAATGGCTGTACCTATTCACGAGAGAAGGCCATGGAGTGGATTGGTCATCTCCTGACAGGTGGAGAGGCGTTTTTCGTTGAACAGCTTTACCACATTGATTTCGAACTGCTTCTGCTTATCTGCAGGAAGGAACTCTTTGTCGGTGGCGGGGTCGGCGATCTGATAGCTGAGAATGAAACCCGTGCCGAATGGGATCACACCTTCGACGACATGTTTTTCATTTCTTTCCGCGATGAAAAGCAGGGGCCGTTGATGGGACGCTTTATTGACAGTATCTACCACCATGATCACGACTTATACTTACGATTGATGCAAGGGACAAAGAATGAGATAGATAGCGAGCAGGAAGAATTGTGCTATCGCTTCAGATCCGGTCGGCTTTCGGATCTGGGTTTTCCCGAGTGGGAGCATGCACTGGAAATTTACCGGTACGTTACTCCGGAGGATTTTGTTCATCAAGTCAGAAAGGATCCGATAGTCGTCGATTTCGATGCGCATCTTCCTGTTCCATTTTCCGCTGGGGACTCCCTTTTTCAAAGTGCCATGAACAGTGCCGATTCTGAGGGACTGAATGAGGAACTCTACTGCCTGATCAATTCGGCCCTTGTTGCAGAGGATAAATCCTTTTCTGACCTTGATACCATGGATTCTGTTCTGCAAAGGGTGTACGGATATCTGTCTGTCGCCCTCGAGCATCTCAGCGGAGGAGACGAACAAGAAGCAGTGCGCATCCTCGAGACAGAGTACCTGAAAAGACTCTTTCAACTCGGCTTCGGTATTATTTCCCAG
This sequence comes from Geobacteraceae bacterium, assembly GCA_028683595.1. Classification (GTDB taxonomy): domain Bacteria; phylum Desulfobacterota; class Desulfuromonadia; order Geobacterales; family Geobacteraceae; genus RPRC01. The sequence goes on from JAQUHM010000323.1 coordinate 904, forward strand.
CTCAGGATCCGAGCAGAACGCATAACTATTGAAGGTGCCGAGCATGCGACAAACCGGGCACTCCTCGGTTTTTGCAAGAAATACCCCCGCTATTACCGTGGACTGGATCCTGACCATGTGGACGGATACCGCGAATTCAAGAGTCTGAAAGATGTTCAGGCCGTTGATGCATTTCTGCACAAAATCGAGGGCTGATATTTTCAGAGGCCATCTGTTGCCTGCATAGCCATCGCTCAGCAAAAGAAGGGGTATTTCTATATTATAGGTTGACTTCCTTTTTTGGGCAGTGTATAAAAATAAATTCCAACGGGGGAGCAATCAGCTTCCCCGTTTTTTCGCGTCCGCCACAAAGCCATTGCAGAAATGTTTGTCCTCTTCCCGCCAAGCAGGTCAATCAATCACTGTTGGATAGTTTTTTCGTGGATGTAACCAGGCTGCAATTTTTATCGGGCACACTCTTCAGCATCAGAGTTGCAGCTCGACAGATAATACTGATTCCGTATGGCCGTTATGCAAAGAACGTAGTATTGCCAATAAGTATCATTATTCCCGAAAGGGTATCTTAACCAAGGAGAAAATATGAAATCCCTGCGAACAAAATGTATTGATTGTGGAAGTGAAGCTATTGAAACACTTATCGACGAGATTAAACCTAACTACAAGATGGAAGTAGTCCGTTATGCTTGCGGCGCCGAATTCAGAGGCTCTTTTTCGACTACAAGCAACATGGGCAAGGCTGTTCATAGCGGTTGCATGCAAGGTTAATGCGTCGTATTGTTATCGCAGTAAATGTAAGCTGTTGATGAAAAAAGCCCGCAAATGCGTGCTTTTTGTTTGATGACGCTGTACCGGGAAAGGTTTTCAGGTAGTATCGTTGCGGCTAACCAAGTACCAAAGTAATTGCATGGATTATCAAACCGATCATGCCGCCTACCAGGGTACCGTTCATGCGGATGAACTGCAGGTCAGAGCCGATACTTAACTCAATCTCGGAAACGAAATCTTCGTCATTCCACTGCTGGATGGTTCCGGAAATATGACGAGCAAAACCTATCCGCAGATTATCCGCATAGTTTCTGACCATCCTTTCCAGATGATCGTTGATGGAGTCTTTGAGATCCTTGCTTTTCGAAAGGGTGCGCCCCAAACCCACTGCCGTGCTGGCAAGCTTTTCCCGAATCTTTGAATCCTGACCATTAAGATCAACCTGAAGCCAGTTTTTCAGGTCACACCAGAGGCTGTTGATGTACTCGGTCAAGGCCGGGTTGGCGATAATTTCCTGTTTAAATGATTCAACTTTGCCCCTGAGAGCATCATCATTCCTCAGTTTTTCAGTAAATTCATTCAAGGTATCGTTAAATTTTGATCTAAGCTCATGACTGGGGTCGGCATTTACTTCCTGGATAAAGATATTGAGCCTGTTTGCGATCTTTTCACCGGCACCTTTCATGAACTGTTCCCGGTTAGGAATCATTCTGCCCAACATGGGGTATTCTTTGTTTACCCAGTTGTCGATGGCTGTGGCAATCTTTTCCTGCGATTCCGGAATTGCAAGCCAGACTGCCAAACGTCGTAGCACGTCGTCCAGGACCTTCTGGTGGCGATCTTCCTTCCGCAAAGCATCGAGAACCTGCGCAACAGTGGTCGCAAGGTCTAATTTCTCAATCCGATTATTTATTGCTGCATGGATGATCTTGCGCACCCTGCTATCATCGATGAAACTCAGGGAATCGACAAGGATTCGACCAACACCCGTGGCAACACTGACGGCGTTTTTCTCGGATGATAAAAATGTTGAAATTCGTTGTGCCGGATTAAATTCCCGCATTTTATTGATAAGCGACTCCGTTGCCAGAAACTTGTCGCGTATAAATTCGGCAAGGCTATCGGCAATAGTGTTCTTCTTGTTAGGGATGATGGCCGTATGGGGGATCGGGATGCCCAATGGGTGTCTGAAAAGGGCGACAACAGCGAACCAGTCGGCGAGGGCACCGATCATTGCTGCCTCGGAAAATGCGGAAGCCCATTCCCAGTAGCCGATGCCCTTATGAAAGCGTGCAATGACGAACAAAATGGCAGCTGCAACCATAAGCCCACCAGCAATTGTTTTATTCCTGCGTAAAATTCGTCTCTTGTACTCCAAAATTCACTCCTTTTTCTTGCTGGGGAATCCTCGGTTTACCTTCTAGCTGTACAAAGGTCCGGTTATCTCCAGGTGTGTCAGGAACAATCTCAAGTCAAATTCAAGTTGATGATAGTTCGGCTCCATGTACTCACAGAGCTTATAGAAAGCCTTGTTATGCTCCTTCTCCTTAAGGTGAGCCAACTCGTGCACCACTATCATCTTTAGAAAATCGAGAGGGGCGTTCTTGAAAACAGCGGCTATCCTGATCTCGTGTTTTGCTTTCAGTTTCGTACCCTGAACCCTCGAAATAAAGGTGTGGGTGCCAAGTGCATGATGGATTACGTTGATTTTTCCATCAAAGACAACTTTGCTGATCGGTGCCGATGTGGAAAGATATTTGCTCTTCATTCCAATGGTAAAATCATAGAGGGCCTTTTCAGAGCGAATGGTGTGTGCAGACGGATATTTTCGCGCCAGTAAAGAACCTAGTCTGTTTTCCGTTACTAATAGCTCAACCTGATGTGTGACCGAATCAGGATAACCTTCCAGGTATTTCAATTCCTGCATGGATGCTTGTTTCCTCCCGAGGGAATCCCTTCGATAGAACGTTGCGTCCGATAGGGAGCAACAGAGTAGATTGGGGACGTTACGGTACCACACCTTCTTGTCAGAGGTAAAGTGAAAGGAATGCCTGGCTGAAATTTGCTGTCGCAACGAGATCGCTGACCGAGTGTGCGTTTCTGTGTTTTACGGCACTGCCTTGTTTCACCGAATCGCGATACACATACTGCCGAAAAACGATGACAGCTTTTGTTAAACGACCCTTTTATTCCTAAATAACAGGCCGGAAGTATTTGATCTTTCAGTAAATATATGCTACGTGTTGTTCTATGAAACAAATGCAACCCCCCAGAATCATACCCCGACAAGATCATCCTCTTTCCCGGTCGATGATCAGTCCAAATGTTCTCAAGATCCTCTACCGCCTCAAAGACAACGGCCACATTGCCTATCTGGTTGGAGGCGGTGTACGCGATCTCCTGCTTGGACGTGAACCCAAGGATTTCGACGTAGCCACGGATGCAACACCTGGCAGAATAAAAAAACTGTTTCGCAACTGTCGTCTTGTAGGCCGGCGATTCCGGCTGGCCCATCTCCATTTTGCCAATGAAATCGTTGAGGTTTCCACTTTTCGAGGCACTTCATCCAATGAACCGGAAGAGGTGCCGGTACCTTCAATACCTGAAGGCAAGGATGTTCTCCAGCCGCGTCGCCTGGTGAGTGAAGACGGTTTGGTGCTACGGGACAATGTGTTCGGTTCGCCGGTCGATGATGCCCATCGCCGCGATTTTACCGTCAATGCCCTTTCCTATAATATTGCCGATTTTTCTATTATCGACTACGTCGGCGGGGTTGAAGATCTGGAAGAGAAACTGCTCCGCACTATCGGTGATCCGGCAACGAGAATCAGC
>JAQUHM010000324.1 GCA_028683595.1 Geobacteraceae bacterium
CATTAAGGCGCAGGCAGATACCGCCGGAAAAGCAGATGTCTGCATGGTCGTGTCGCCCGGCCGGTGCAGGTCCCCGGAGTATCCGCAGGTACCCGCTCATGCCCAAATGAATAAACAGGGTGCCGCCGTCAAAACGTAGCAGCAGATATTTCCCCCGCCGTTCAATCGTCTGCAGCATTTGTCCGACCAACTGGTGGGCCAGGTCGGTCTGTAAGGGTTGCCTCAGCTTGGCTACGCGGACTACTACACCCGTCACTTCCCGCTGCAGAATCCACGGTTCGATGCCTCGGCGGATGGTTTCTACTTCCGGCAGTTCCGGCATATCCCTTCCTTTGTAAAGATCAAAATTTCTGCCTAAGGTACCTTCCCTGCAACCGGTTAGCAAGGAAGAATCTTACGCAAAACGCTTCGCGTCAGCATCAGGCGTTCAGGGTGTTATCTTTGCTTCGTTTTTCTGCTGAATTTGCACCACCTCTTTGCCCGATGGCACAACGAATGTAGCTTATAGCCAGACGCTTACAGTAACCCAAGGAACTGCCCCGTATGCATGGTCGATTACTGCCGGAATTCTTCCTGCGGGTTTGACCCAGGATGGTACGACCGGGGTCATTTCCGGGACTCCTACTCTTGCCGGAGCATCTAACTTCACTGTTACCGTAACTGACACGAGCGTTCCTGCGGTCACGGCTTCTCAGGCATTGTCTATCGTGGTGAACCCGGTTGGTATTCCATTATCCATAACTACAACCACCTTGCCTGATGCTTCATTTGGGACTGCATACAATCAGACCCTTTCAGCCTCTGGAGGAACTTCCCCTTACACCTTGTCACTCTCAGCGGGTGTTCTTCCCAGAGGCGTGATTTTGAGTGCTGCCGGTGTGGTTTCCGGGATACCGCTTGCTAATGGAACGTTCAGCTTCACGGCAATGGTTACTGATTCGGCTGTCCCCGCCAACACTGCAACTCGGGCTCTGACGTTTACAGTGAATATTTCTGCTTCATTATTGACAGGCAAAACTATTTATTATGGCAATTGTGCTGGATGTCACCGCCTCGGTATCTATGATACGAGTGGCTCTCCCTCTCTTGGCGCAGGCTCGCTTGTCAGTACAAGATTTCCTGTGGGCACAACTAACCATAATGGCTTGACTATTACTTTGGATGCGGCCCAACAAACGGGCTTGACTAGTTTTGTGCACTTATTCTAAAAGATGACCTGAATTATCTGCCAATCCCGGGGCGAAGTGAATTCAGGATTTGAATTGCAGTCCCCAAGTGCGCGGGCGAGATCTTCCTCGTCCGCGCTTTTTGGTTGATCTCTGAAAGAATTCGTACAGTAGTACTGGTGGTGGGGCGGATATTTCAGCGCAGGGGGTTGAAACAGAATTGATGGAGAGGCAACTGAAGAGGGAGTAGGACTGGCGGAACTGGAACCGTAGCATAGGGTAAATTTCCCCACTGCTCCACCGATATACTCGAATGCTAGAAAATAGCGGCCGGGTTGAATAGATACCTCAACCCAGCCGTTATTTTCTGCCTATCGAAACGTATTACGCGCCGGAACGCCGTTGCGCCGGACGCTGAGCCGGGCGGCTTTGCTGAGCACGACTACGCAAGTCGGCAGCTGGCTGTTGCGCGCTTGCGCCGCGCGGTTTAGTGCTTCCCTGCTTTGCCGTTGGTTTTTGCGCGGCCTGGATGCTATTCTTTCCCTGGCCGGAAACCGCCGGTCGGGAATTCCTTGCGCTGGAGCCTGTACGTGGTGTACGTTGTTGCCGCTGCTTGAAAATCGGTTCAGCTGCGATTTTCGCGTCCGGTGCATAACCGTCTATAACCACCTTGGGAATCTCGTGTTTGATGAGGCGTTCGATATCTCGGAGAAAGTCGCGCTCGTCGATACACACCAGGGATATTGCTTCACCTTCATTGCCGGCGCGTCCTGTCCGACCAATGCGGTGAATATAGTCTTCCGGCACGTTTGGCAGTTCGAAGTTAACCACATGCGGCAGTTGGTCAATGTCCAGTCCGCGCGCGGCAATGTCGGTCGCCACCAATACCCGCACCGTGCCGTTCTTGAAATCAGCAAGTGCCTTGGTACGTGCCCCCTGGCTTTTGTTGCCGTGAATGGCTGACGAGTTGATACCGTCATGACCGAGCTGTTCGGAAAGTTTGTTGGCGCCATGTTTCGTTCGTGTGAATACCAGCACCTGGCGCCAGTTTTGTGAGCTGATCAGAGAAGACAATAATTCTCGTTTACGCGTGCGGTCAACGGGGTGAACGACCTGGGTTACCGTCTCGACGGTGGTGTTCCGGCGTGCTACGTCGATGTGTACCGGGTCATGCAGCAGGCCGCTGGCGAGCTGACGAATCTCATCGGAGCAGGTTGCCGAAAACAGCAGATTTTGGCGACCGTTGCGGCCATTGGCCGGCAGCAGTGCGATGATCTTGCGGATATCGCGGATGAATCCCATATCGAGCATGCGGTCTGCCTCGTCGAGCACGAGGATTTCCACCTGCGAGAGATCAAGGGTCTTCTGGCTGATGTGATCGAGCAGACGTCCGGGAGTGGCAATGACGATGTCCACGCCGCGGCGCAGTTGAGCAATCTGTGGGTTGATGCTCACACCGCCGAAAATTACCGCTGACCTGAGCGGTAGATGTTTTCCATAGGTGTTTACGCTTTCAGCAACCTGGGCGGCAAGTTCGCGCGTTGGTGTGAGGATAAGGGCACGCACCGGATTGCGATTGTTCGCAGGCTTTCGGGCATGCAGTCGTTGCAGCAACGGCAGGGTAAAACCGGCGGTCTTGCCGGTGCCGGTTTGTGCTCCGGCAAGAATGTCCCGGCCTTCAAGGATCACCGGAATTGCCTGTTGTTGAACGGGTGTGGGGGTTGTGTAGCCTTCGTCAGATACAGCACGGACTAGTTCGGCCATGAGGCCGAGTTTTGAAAATGACATCTGTGATAATGCTCCTGGAATGGCCTGCCCGGGCAATGCCCTGGGTCGGTCTAGGCGGAATTCTTTGGTGGGGATTAAATCGAGGTGTGCCTGGGTGGTGACCGCGAAGTGCGACGCTGACCGAAATGCGTCGGGATAAACACTATAACAGATTGAATGGTTCTTGGCCCGACTTTTTTTCTTTACCCTTTGTTTGTGTTGCCGGATACCCTGCAGAAGGGGATCACGGTGGTTATGGCTGAAGTCACAAAGAACAGATATCAGGCCAGGAACGGAAAGGGACACAATGGCGCAACTGGTAACTATTCTCTCTATGCTGCCCGGTGCGGTCGGGATATATCTCGGATTTTACTATCTTTCAGCAGACCCGAAGACAGCTCTGGCTATCGTTACTGCCACAACTGTCGGTATTACCGGTATTATTGCATTCGTTCGTCACGTGGTTTTCCATAAATTCGATGCCAGGAGGTTGGGGTGGGAGACAGACAGGCCCGACTGGATGTTTGAAGTGGGCTTTGCAAACCTGGCCTTTGGATTCATGGGCTTGCTTCCGGTTTTCCTGCACTGGGGTGAAAAGGCAGAGGCCCTGGTCCTCATCGGCTACGCGGTCTACCTGTTCCAGGCCGCCCTTCTTCACGGATACCGGTACTTTACCGATGAGAAGAAATTGACTGCAAGGCTTTGGCGGAGCTGCCTCACCACGCTTCTTTATGCCGGGATGATGACCTACTTTGCCTGTAATGCGGTTGTCATGACTACTAATTGACCTGTCCAATTCTTTTCGGCCAGCATTCTTTCGGCAAGTATTATTAATCAAAAACCTGAGACAATGCCGTTTGCGTTGGGCTGGGGCTTTTATGGGGTCTTTCGTAAGGCTTTACTGCAAGCTGGCAAGAGCAAGGAAGTTGCCTGAATCCGGTAGACTGCTGATCCGTGGGAAAGGGTGGTGACCGATTACGAGAGGCTTCGGGGAAGTTCCAAGCCAATCGTGGCCGAGATAAACTCTTCAGGATTCACTGTGGTCCGTAATAAAGGTTGCACCCATCGTGCCGAAAATGGTATAAAAATAGATCACCTGAACCACAGGGACTGACCCTGTGGTTTTTTTATTTACAAAAAGGGAGTTTCAAAGAATGATCAGCACAACCAATGTGACTCTTTCGTACGGTAAGAGGGTCCTGTTTAAAGAAGTAACCATGAAGTTTAACCCGGGCAACTGCTACGGGCTGATCGGTGCCAACGGTGCCGGCAAGTCCACCTTTCTCAAAATCCTTTCCGGCGAGATTCAGCCTGACAAGGGGGAAATTTTTGTAGGAAACCACGAGCGAATAGCCGTGCTCCGCCAAGACCAGTTCGCTTTCGATGAGGAGACGGTTTTCAATACCGTTATCATGGGCCATGAGAAGCTTTACCGGATCATGGCGGAACGGGAGCAGCTATATTCCAAAGGTGACTTCAGCGAGGAGGACGGTATCCGCTCCGCTGAGCTGGAAGGAGAGTTTGCCGAGATGAACGGCTAGGAGGCGGAGTCCGAAGCGGCCG
>JAQUHM010000325.1 GCA_028683595.1 Geobacteraceae bacterium
GCGCATGTATTATCGAGAGAAAATGGTGTAAAAACAGTGAGATAAGCGATGTATACAATCATGGCAAAAGATTTTATATTTAATTGCTTGCATTCCATCGAGTAAAGCTGTTAGAGTGGTTCATCCGATAATTATATCGGTTACAACTAACAAGAAGTATCAGGAGAAAGTATCACATGGTAAACGGAACAGTAAAATGGTTTAATGACAGCAAGGGTTTTGGTTTTCTGGAGCAGGAAAATGGTGAAGATGTATTTTGTCATTTCTCCGCGATTGCGGGCGACGGGTTTAAATCCCTTGCTGAAGGCGATAGAGTAGAATTTGAAGTAACCAAGGGTCCGAAAGGGCTACAGGCCGCGAACGTACGAAGAATCTAAACTACGTACTCTGTCGATGTAAAAAAGCCCCGGTTGTTTCCGGGGCTTTTTTTTATTGAAAAAGATACAGATTTCAGGAGCTTTCCCTGCGCGGCATTTTGTTGCGAGTACCGGAACTGTAATTCGTTTCTTCCGAAGATTGACTTGCCTGGCATGAGAGTTTTTCCCCTGGGGCTGAACACCGTATACGGTATAAAAAGGAGTGGGTCTATGGCAAAGCCTAATTTTAAATTTCAGAAGCGTCAGAAAGAATTGGAAAAGAAGAAAAAGAACGACGAGAAATTGCAGCGCAAAATGGATAAAAACAGTCCCCCGCCATCTGACACTAGTGATGAATCGCAAACCGACGAAGAGACCCAATAGTATTTTCAGCAGAACGTAAGAATCACTCCAATTTCCCCCCATTAACAATCAAGTCCGCGATTTCCCAAAGGCGCTCCACATTTTGTGGAGCTACTCCTAACTATCTGCATTTACCATGGTATTATTAAAGGTGTGTACCGAGTGAAAGGCGTTGCCTTCTCTTTACACATTTTTCCCTTCCAGGCAGTAATGATCATGCGCTGCACTAATAATTCGTGCAGTTTCTCATCCGGAGTTTCCTGAAGGAAACTACCTACTACAAACATGCGTCCTTACACTCCGCATGCAAAGGAGATAACCGTGAAGGAATCGGCAAGCGTGGAAATATTTATCATTGGCAATGAAATTCTCAATGGAGAAATACAGGACACAAATACTCACTGGCTGTGCAAGGAAATAACCGGTATGGGCGGCTATGTGAGTCGAGGGACAGTTCTTCGTGACGACCTCGATTGTATCGCCAGGGAGCTTCGTGCCGCAATGGATCGTGGCACCGGGGTCATCTTTACCTCCGGTGGTCTCGGACCGACAGCGGACGATCTGACCCTTGCTGCCATAGCCAAATGCGTCGGCAAAGAGCTACAGTTGAATGCCAAGGCGCAGCAGATGATCAAGGAAAGCTACGATGCCCTTTTTGACAGAGGGATTCTGGCCCAGGGCGGCCTGACCCCTGCAAGGGAGAAGATGGCTTGGCTGCCAGCGGGATCGATCCCGCTGTACAACACTATCGGCACGGCACCCTGTTCCCTGCTTCATGCCGAACAGACCGTGTTCATAAGCCTGCCTGGAATTCCCAAAGAATTGAAAGGAATCTTCAATAGCTCCCTGCAGCCTTTCCTGCAGGAGACTTTCAGAGGCGGCATCTCCGTAATGCACACCATTACCGTTTGCTGCAATGACGAATCGGTGCTGGAACCTGTTCTCAGCAGGGTTGTTCCCGCCCATCCCGATGTGTACATCAAGTCGTTGGCAACCATGCCCGGCGAGACACCAGAGCTGGATATAACCCTGACTGCGGTGGGGTCTGATCAGGCTTCTCTCGAGTCTCTCATCGGTTCGGCATTGCAGGACCTGAAGAAAGGCTTTAGTGACCTTGGTTTTGTCAGCAGGGATCGCGTGCGTACGGAGTAGCCGTAAGAAACCTCTTCGATCGGGCCATGAGCCTGATCGATTGTGGAAAGGAGTTATGGTCATGCGAATTGGCATTGCTGCCGATCATGGCGGCTTCACCATGAAGGAACGGATGGCTGCAGCTCTCCTGGCTTCCGGGTACGAGATAAAGGACTTCGGTGCCAAAGAGCTCGATCCGGATGATGATTATCCCGATTTCGTCGTCCCCCTGGCGGAGGCAGTGGGAGAAGGGTTGCTGGATCGAGGTATAGCTTTCTGCTCGAGTGGCGTAGGGGCATCCATTGCCGCCAATAAGGTTTTCGGAGTGCGTGCCGCCTTGGTTCATGACGATTATTCCGCTCACCAGGGGGTGGAGCACGACGACATGAATATACTCTGTCTCGGCAGTCTGGTGGTTGGCTACGCCCAGGCCTGGGAACTGGTCAGGACCTTTCTCGGCGCCACGTTCAGCGGTGCTGAGCGCCATCGCCGTCGTCTGGCGAAGGTGGCAGCGTTAGAGCGGAGAGGTGCTCCACTGTAGTTTGGTGGCCACCTGGTTGGATGGGTTGCTCTCCATACACCGGCAAGCTGAAAACGTGCCAACCAAGTGAGAGGAGGATGGTTATGGAAGACATCAAACGGATACTTGTTGTGAGCGGAATTGCCAGAAATAGCCTGAAAGCTTTTGATTATGGTGTTTCACTGTCTCGCAAATATAAGGCGGAACTTTACCTCATTCACGTTATCCACAACCCTTTCGGACTCGAGGGGTGGAATTTGCCAATGCGTTCTCTTAAAGACGAGTACGAGAGAATCATTGCGGAAGCGGAACAAAATCTGGATGAAATTATTGCCCTGGAGAATGCCAGCGGCCGCAAGGTTCATGAATTGATCAGGGAGGGTCGCCCTTCAGAGGAAATTTTGACGGTGATTGAAGAAAAAAACATCGATCTCCTCATCCTCGGTGCCCATGAGGAGTCGCATCTGGAGCATATGGAGTCACGTATGGAGAATTTGATATTCGGGCGGAGCAATGATGAACTTATTAGAAAAATGCCGTGCTCAATACTCCTGGTTAAGCACGAACCTTGACCCTCGAGTCAGAGTTCTTCTACAAATTATTTGTCTGAGCACTGCTTCGTCTTCTTTTCATCAAGCTGGGTTGGAGCGTTCTATTGATTGACTTCCTACAGGGAGACCATGGCCATGCTAGTGACCCGTGCGGCTAATTGATGCCTTCTCATTCCACGGCATTACTGCGGCGAACTAACCGCACGGGACACTAGGGAACACAAAAAGGGGGCACATCTCAGTGTACATCGTTGCAACCTTCTGAGATGTGCCCCCTTGTATTTCCGACATTTCAATCAGGCAGGAGCATTTATCGGGTGTCTATTGCCTGTCGTGTCCCTACCGGTAATTCCTTTCTTGATCATGATCTCTGCCTCTCTCCTGGTCATAGTTTTTGTCTCCGCGTTGATCATGGTCTCTGCCTTTGTATTTGATCTCTTTCGGCCAATGTGACCTCGGCAACTCCATCCAGGGCCCGTTCCTGGTATTTGAGTAGCGCCAGTTGTTATTCTGGTAATAATAGTAGTAGCCATTCTGATAGTAATATGGGTCTGTGCCCAGCACAACAATTGCCGGAAGAGGCGAGACTGTTACTCCCCCGTATCCTTGAGGGCCAGGTGAAACAACGCACGCCGTGAGTGCGAACATAGCGAATAAAGCGACAATAAGTAGACTTTTCATCTGTTTCTCCTTTCGTCCGATTTTACCGTTACTTAAAAGTTGCATAAGATAATTTTACGACTATTGTTCAGAATAACAACTACAGGGCAGAGTATCCTTTCAGTGTGGACAGTGTGTTTGACGGCTGTCCAGGTAAAATTCTGAAGTGAGGTCATCCGTGAAAAGTGGAAAAAATACAGGAACCGAGGCTGCCGAACTGCGCCGTAGTGCTGAAGCACTGTTGGAGTCGAAACCGACGAAGGAAAATCCTCCCCGGTCGGAGGATGATATGCGGCGGCTCCTCCACGAACTGCAGGTTTCCCAGGTGGAGCTGGAGTTGCAGAACGAAGAATTGCGACGAGCCCGGGAGGAGCTTGAGGTGTCACGGGACAAATACGCCGGACTCTATGACTTTGCACCGGTCGGCTATTTCGCCTTTGATCCGCATGGAGTGATACGGGAGGTAAATCTTGCCGGTGCGCATCTGCTGGGAATCGAGCGGAAGCTGCTGGCCAATAAACCATTTAGCAGTTTGATTGCCGATGAGAAGGGCCGGGAGATTTTTGCCAAACACCTTGAACTGGTTTTACACCGCAGGGTCACACTGCGATGCGAAATCAGCCTGAAGGTAAAAAACAAAATCACGGTCCATTGTCAACTTCAGAGTGTAGCTGTAGACAATTTCGAACCTGAGGCCGTTTATGTCCTGACCTCGATTGTTGACGGCTCGGTCCGCCATCAGTTGGAAGAGAAGCTGCAAAATGCACATGACCTGCTGGAGAAGACCGTACAAGCGCGGACGGAAGAGTTGACCAAGTCGAATGTGCAGCTCCTGCAGGAAATTGAAGAACGCAAGGAAGCGGAAAAGTCGCTCCATGATGCACTTGCAGAAATCAAACGGTTAAAA
>JAQUHM010000034.1 GCA_028683595.1 Geobacteraceae bacterium
GGGCGCCAAGGTGATTCTTGATTGCCTTGTGGTCGGCACGACCGATACCGGTTTCTTCAACGGCCAGTTCGCCGAGCTTGACTTCGTTGGCAACACTGACTGCGTCCATTGCCGCACAAATCTTGTCAACCTGCTCCTGGGTAAAGCCTTTCATAATCTGGCCAGCTTTCTGCGCCTTTGCTACCAACTGATCAATCTGCTGATTTACATCCGCCATGACATACCTCCAATATTTAGTGTTGTGACAGATGCCTTGATCCAGGCTAACCTACTATTAGAGGGCATCTGTAACCTGAAATTACTATTTCTGGAACACATGTTTCACTGGGTGCAACCCCTGTGCTGAGAAACCGTCACCGGTTTTATTCCAATACCTGAAACCTTCAAGCACATAGATTCCTCCTGAAACGCAGAAAGCCCAAGAAAAAGCCTAATGGCTTATACTTGGGCTTTCTGGGGCCGCAAAACGGTCAGCAAAGGACCAAAAACGCTCATGGTTCTAAATGAGGAATCCATGCATAAGCATAGAAGCAGCCGCATTTTTATCTGAGTCGCGTAAAATAACATCTTTTGTCAGACACATATAAATAATGTCTGAATGATATGAACATCCGAAAGCATAATATACCACAAGTGATTACTTCTTTCATAATAATGAAGTAATCACATTATTATGTATTGTATAAGTTAATATCAATACCAACACAACATAGAACAAAAAACTGTAAAAAGTCAAGAAAAATCCTTTTTCAGTTTTATTGTTGTTATTATTAATAACTTACCTAAAAATATAACTATAAATCTAAGTCAAGAAATACCTTTTCTGCTTCTATAAGTGGATGGTCGTCAAGAATATTGCGAAGCATAACTACTTGTTCAATCTGACCAATGACAGTGCCTTTTCCATGAAAAATATAATCATGGGCCGGAGCATACAACTCCACACCCTCTGCATCATGGTTAATTTTTTCCTCTGGCTTGTAATGATGCAGTGAAACACCATCGGGAAGATTGCCAAGCAATTCCTTTATTTCGTCGGCATACTTGCGTGCATAGGCTTCGAACTTGAAGTCAAATGTTGCTTCCTTGACGTTTTTGGATGATTTTATCGAACTGGAGGTCATTATGGAATCTCTTCCTTTTTTTAAAAGCACATCTTTAACTTTCGAAAAAAACGCTTCCTCCATAACAACATGATGAAGTCTGTGCCCCAGAGAGACCCACTCCTTGATAAGCTCAGATAAAGTTTCGGCTTTGATCCCAGCTTCGGAACTAAAGAAAAACTTGTAGGCTGTTCCCATGCCATCCTGCAAACCTTCAATATATCCCCTGACTGTGTTATAATGACCTTCGAATACGACCTCTACAAATTTATTTTCCATTGCTTCAACCCCCTCTAATGTCTTATGATCTGATATAAGGATTTTACATCTTAAATATAAACCTATAAGCAAAATGCGCTATTCAGTGATAATAGCAATACACATGTTACTATTACTATACTAGTATCGTACTGTTAAAACATATTAGCAATACAGTTAACACGTATAACTTTAATAATGCCCTATATCAGTCTTTCCTTATATTTATGTAATATACCAGACTTGTCAAGCCTGATAAGCAATGCATCAAAAAGGTGACCGGTAACCAGACCTGTCGGTATTGCCGCCAGGAGAAGAAATGGAAGATAGTAAAAAATAGATTGACTCTGAACCAGGAGTGCTGCGGCCAGAAGCTGACCAATATTATGACTTACGGCACCCGCAACACTGACGCCCTTAATACTGAAACATGGTGCATAACCCAGAAGACAAGCCATAACCACCGTGCTAAAAATAGCCCCGCTGAGGCTCATTAGAAAACCGGGGGAAAGAAACACTCCGCCTATCAGAGACCCTAAAACCACCCGTAACACGGCAACCACCAAGCCACCACGAAGTCCATAGAAGTAAACTGCAATCAATGTCGCGATGTTAGCCAATCCAAGTTTCACTCCCGGGAGGGGAAAAGGATTAGGTATCATCCCCTCCGCCACATGAAGGGTCGTTCCAAGGGCGACCAACAGTGAAAAAAAAACCAGTTTCCGTGTGTTGGACATGCAGGCCCCTTGATTCAGCGGGTGACGGCGTCAATCTCGTCCCCGTTTTCGATATAGATGTTTATCTCGTTCGGAATGCAGACGATGGATTCGCCGGGTTGTTCTATCCAGCCTCGCCCGACGCAAATCCGGTCCGGGCAGGGTGCATCCGACATTCGAATACTTTTATTCTCAACCTCAACGGTTGCGGGACCCATCGAACCTTGGAGTATAAAAGTTGCCTTAGTTCCCTGCCCCGAAAGGTCAATTCTTTTAATAAGCCTGCCATGAACCTTGACACAAGCCACTCTGCTACCAACCCTGGATTGCTGTAGAAAGGAATTACAATAAAATAATCCTACAGAAATCAGGGCAATGACCAAGACCCCAGACATCAAATACCTATCGGCTCGGGTCATTACGAAAATCGCCCTCGCCTCTCAGCTCTATCCTGCCCTGAAGTCCGGGAGTATACAGTATCCGCTTGTCGGCGGTGACAAGAAACACATCCACCCCTTCTTGCTTTTTCGCAATTTCCAGCACTTTTTCCGGCTTCAGGACAAAAAATGCAGTCGACAGTATATCGGCAAGGCCAGCGTCCTTGGTTACGACGGTAACGCTCACATTCTCCGTCGCCGGATACCCTGTACCTGGATTGAGGATATGATTATATCGTCGCCCACCGGATTCAAAGTAACGATAATAATCGCCCGAAGTAACCACCGCCGAATCCTTTAGTGAGAGTACGGCCAAAATACCCCCTGTTCTCAGCGGATTCTTAATCCCGACTCTCCAGAAGTCGTTCCCGGAGTTTGTCCCGAGGACACGTATGTTGCCGCCGGCATCTATCAGAGCCTTTTTGATTCCATTTCTTTTCAGGGCTTGAAGGGCTATTTCCGTTGCATAACCTTTCGCTATTGCGCCCAAATCGAGATTCATACCCACTTTCCCCAGGAATGCGGTCCGCGCCTTCCGGTTCAGAACCAATTGGGTGTTATCCACAAAAGCAAGGGAATCCTTTATCTCACCGGCCAAGGGGACATGTGGATTGTTTCCGCCAAATCCCCAGAGACGCATCACCGGACCAATGGTCACATCAAAGGCGCCCTCGGTAAGATCATAATAGTTTCGGGCAACCTCTAGCATGGCGAATACCTCTTTATCCACCAGAACAGGTCTTACTCCAGCCATTTCATTAATCCGGCAAACATCACTCTCGGTATAGGCAGTGGTTCCTTTCGCGGGGAACCGATCTGTCAGGTCGGCTATACGATGCATTTCGGCATAGGCTTCCGACACGGCTTTACGCAGTTTTTCAGTATCCCGACCATATACCTTGATACTGACCAGGGTATCCATCAAAAACTGGTCGCTTCTATATTCAACAGGACGCCGGAGGTAGAGGGCCATCCCAAAAGCTCCCAGAAGGAGCACGGACAAGAAAACCCAAATCAGGGCTCGGTTCTTCATTACTGCTTACAGGCCCCACAAGGTGAGCACCCAGGGTTTGTGTGCTCCTTTATTTGCAGTATGACTTTCTCAGCGATAGGCGGAATCATATCAATAGCCTTGGTCGGACACTTGGTAGCACAAATACCGCAGTTGGTACACTTCTCGTAATCTATAATTGCCACGGTTCCTGACCCACTGGGAACAACATGAATCGCGTCTTCAGGACAATTCTTTTCACACAGCTTGCATTTGATGCAAGCGACCGAGCAAGCAGCTTTGGCATCTTTGCCCTTATCAACATTAACGCACCGCACGTGAGCCAAGCGCGTTACTTCGACCAGCTGAAATAAGCCCTGAGGACATTCAACCACGCATTTGTTGCATCCAGTACACTTATAGTAATCTACAACCGGTAATCCGTCGGCGCCGAATTCAATAGCACCGAAAGGACAAGCTTTTGCGCATGAACCGAGCCTGACACAGCCGTAATTGCATGCCTTGGGGCCTTTGAATGCAGCAAGCGCAGCAGCGCAATCTTCGATTCCCTTATAGCGATAAAGCATCTTAGATTGCCCTGTTCCTCCTTGGCAGAGAAGCTGGGCCACCTTGCGTTCTTCATAATCGGAAACCTCAGTTCCCAGAATAGCGGCGATCTTCTCATACAGCAAAGCACCACCGGGAGTACAGGCACGCGGGTGAACTGTCCCATCAACGACGGCCTCTGCGTAGCCACCACAACCTGGCTGCCCACAAGCACCGCAATTGGCCCCCGGCACGACCTGCAAAATGGCATCAACCCTTGGGTCTACTTCCACTGCGAATTTCTTGCTGGCTATGCCCAGGATACCCCCGAAGGCCGCTCCCATGCCCGCCAAACTTATAACAGCAGCTAACATTAGTTATACCTCCATGTAAAAATTAGACCAGTCCGCTGAATCCCAGGAATGATATGGACATCAATGCGGCGGTAACAAGAGCAATTGGCATCCCCTGCATACACTTTGGGGTATCCGCATCTTCAAGCCTCTCCCGGATACCCGCCATCAGAACAAGCGCCAAGGAAAAACCAACTGCATGGCTCAAACTGAACACCAATGCCTGGCAAAGCGAAAACTCCTTCTGAATATTGAGAATTGCCACACCCAGAACAGCGCAATTGGTGGTAATCAGCGGAAGATAGACGCCGAGCGCCTTGTAGAGAGGAGGGCTGAATTTCCTTATTACCATCTCTACAAACTGAACCAGTGAAGCAATTACCAGGATGAAGGCAATGGTCTGCAAATAACCGATATTGAAAGGATTCAAAACATAGGTCTGAATTGTCCAGGTAAGACCACCAGCCAGGACCAGAACAAAGGCAACAGCGGCGCCCATTCCGAGTGCAGCGCTGAGCTTCTTTGAAACACCAACGAATGGACATATCCCCAGGAACTGGGAGAGCACGATGTTGTTGATCAACACTGCACTCACAATAATTATGAAATAGTCTTGCATGAAATATCGTCTCCTCTCTTAAGCGGTTTTTCCCTGAACCTTGTTCAGGAATCCGAGCATGCAGCCAAGCGTAACGAATCCTCCTGGAGGCAGAATCATCAGGATCGCCGACTTGCTTTCCGGTAAGAGGGTATGCCCCATAAAGGTACCTGCGCCCAGAACTTCCCTAAAGGTGCAGACCAGGACCAGTGCCAAGGTAAAGCCTAAGCCCATTCCAAGAGCATCCATAATTGAAGGAACAATAGAGTTCCTGTTCGCAAAGGCTTCTGCCCGGCCAAGAATGATACAGTTGACAACGATCAGAGGGATAAAAATTCCCAGCGACTTATACAAGTCTGGCGTATAGGCATGCATCGCCAGGTCGATCATGGTGACGAAAGAAGCAATGATCACAATGTATGCAGGAATCCTGACACTGTCCGGAATTATCTTGCGCATTGCTGAAATAACGATATTGGATGCGAGCAGAACCGCGGTAAACGCTGCCCCCATGCCGAGACCGTTATCAACCGAGGTGGTAATTGCCAAGGAAGGACACATCCCCAATACCAGACGAAACAGTGGGTTTTCCTTGACAATGCCCTTCGTAAATTCATTCAACAAACTCATGATGAGTTACCTCCAGCTATAATAGTTCGTTTGCCTGACAAGGCAGTCAGTGCTTATTTGACGAAGTTGCTCTCGAAGTTCTCTCTTGCGGCATTGACCCCGAGTGTAACAGCCTTCGAGGTGATGGTAGACGCTGTGATAGCCTGAATCTGGTTATCCTTAACCGGGGGCGTTTTCGTTACCTCAAGAGCGACAGCAGCACTTTTACCCTTGTAGCGGTCCTGAAACAAGCTGTCTTTTGACTTAGCGCCAAGTCCAGGAGTTTCCGTCTGGCTCAAAATCTTTATGGCGGTCAATTTTTTTTCGGCAATGTCAAATCCTGCCATTATTCTGATCGGACCGCCGTATCCTTTTGGCTCAACCAGGTAAATGACACCGGCTGGAGCACCGTTTTTGTAGGCTACATTAATTTCCTTGATCAGGGGATTCGTATCGCTCTTCATGTATTGGGCAGACTCGTCCTTTACCTCTTCACCCTGGGGATAGATTTCCTTGAAACTCTCTATTTTAGCCTTCAAGGCCTGTTGGGCGATAAGAGGTTCCGCCATGCTGTTGACATAACTGACGCCGAAGCCACCAATCGCCGCAAGTACAAGCAGAAAAACACTAAGTTTAATAATCTCAAGCATAGCTCTTCAACCTCCCGAATACTCGCGCTTTTGTGTAGCGGTCAATCAGAGGGGTCACGACATTCATGAGCAGAATTGAATAGCACACCCCCTCGGGGTAACCTCCTTTTAGGCGTATAAGAACAACCAGAACTCCCGCACCGACACCGAAGATGAGCCTACCCGTTTTAGTTACGGGGCTTGTCACCCAGTCAGTTGCCATGAAGAATGCTCCAAGGAAAAGCCCTCCCGCAAACAGGTGAAATACGGGGTATTCAAAGCCCTGCCCCTTGACCATAGCAATGATGGACGTTAACACAAAGACCGTGCCCAGGTAGCTGCCCGGAATACGCCAGTCAATGTGCTTTTTGTAGAGGAGATATAACCCGCCGATAAGAAGAGCAAGGGCGCTGGTTTCGCCAAGACTCCCACTGACATTGCCCAGCAACAAATCCGTGATACTGGGAAGCTGCACCCCGGTGGCTTCCTTCATAATCCCGAGTGGCGATGCGGTGGTGACGCCATCAATCGGGCTTACCCAGGTGGTCATTGCAACCGGAAAAGACGCTAGCAGGAAGGCCCGGCCTATCAGTGCCGGGTTGAAAATGTTGTGACCAAGCCCACCGAAAAGATGTTTTGCAATAACAACGGCGAATATGGAGCCAAGCGCAGCCATCCACACCGGCAATGTCGGCGGCAGACAGAATGCCAGCAGTACTCCGGTAACCACAGCGCTGTATTCCTTGGTCGACGACTCCCTTTTCATGATTTTGAGGCAGACCAGTTCAGCAACATAGGCGCTCACCACACAGGCAAGAATTACCATGATGGCGGGCAATCGGAAAAAGTATACTGCTACGATAAGCGCTGGAATCAGCGCGATCAAGACATCCCGCATGGCAGCCGGCACACTGTCAGGACTGTGTAGATGCGGCGATGAGGATACAGTCAATAAATTGTCCTGGTTTGTCATCTCTTCCTTCCCTCCGTTACTTTTTAGCCTTGGCTTTTGCAGCCAGAACAGCCTGCTTTGCCTTGCGAATATGTTGTACAAGCGGGATATGGGCCGGACATCCATAGACACAGGATCCGCACTCGATACAGCTCGTCACATGGGATTGCTCAGCTTCCTCCCAGGCACTCTTTTTTGATAGCCTGACAAGACAGGTTGGCTCCAGGAAAGCAGGACAGGCGTCAATGCACTTCGCGCAGCGCACACAGCTGAACTCCTTCATATCGGGCTTGTCATCACGCTTAACAACCACAATACCCGAAGAACCCTTCACCACCGGCACTTCATCGTTAAAGAGTGCCTTTCCCATCATTGGCCCACCTGCAAGGATTTTCTCTATATCCCCGACATAGCCACCACTCTGCTCGATCAGCTCCTTGAAAAGCGTGCCTATCCTGACCAGATAGTTTTCGGGATTGCTTATCCCGTCTCCACTAAGGGTCAGGTACCGTTCAACAAGAGGAACGCCCTTTTCAACTGCATCGGCAACAGCAGCGGCAGTCCCGACATTATTGACAATCACGCCCACGTCCAGCGGCAATCCCCCAGCAGCAGGAACTTCTTTGCCGGTACAGGCGTAAATCAGCTGTTTTTCCGAACCTTGTGGATACTTCTCAGGAATAACCATTACGATTATCTCATTGAAAGGAGCGGCAGCCTTCCGCACAACTTCTACCGCATCCATCTTGTTGTCCTCAATTGCAATTATGCCCTTGTCACAGCAAGTGCTACGCATTATATAGCGCAGGCCGGCAACAATGCGTTCGGGCTTTTCCAGCATCAGATGGTGATCCGAGGTAAGGTACGGTTCACACTCGATCCCGTTCAGGATCACAACCCCAGCCTTTTTCCCCTCAACCGGGCTATATTTAACATGAGAAGGAAACGTAGCCCCCCCCATCCCGACTATTCCTGCCTCAAAAATAATCTTTCTAAGCTTTTCGGAATCCAATGCTTCCGGATTTCCGGGCGGCTTTACTGATTCAGCCCATTCCTCTTTTCCGTCATTCTCAATAACAACACAGTGGACAAAACTTCCGCCCGGATGTTCCCTTAGCTCAATGGCCGACACTGTTCCGCTGACACTGGCATGGACCGGAGCCGTAACGAAACCTTTACCTTCTCCAATTTTTTGTCCCTTCTTGACCTTATCTCCCACCAGCACCAAAGACGCACATGGAGCGCCTATATGCTGGGAAAGAGGAATGTACAGCCTGTCAGGAATACGAGCGGACACTGTCGCTTTTCCACTGGTCAATTCCTTGTATCCATGCAGGTGGATACCGCCCTTGAAGCCGGCTTTTCTCATGTTCTTTTCACTCCTGGGTTCATTGGTATACCGCTCAACTGAAACAGCCTCCATTTTTGTCTGGCTGAAAGAGTATTCGACATCAAGACCTCACGTACTCAATACAGATAAGAGCCGACGAAAAAGACAGCATGACGGCAGCGCAGGTAAAATCCGCACAAGACAATACGAGCCGTTTCATCCTTGTCCTGCCGGCACTCCCCTGGTAGCATCTGGATTCCATGGCCGTCGCCAAATCGTCAGCCCTCCTGAAGGCGCCTACAAACAGTGGAACCAGAACCGACAGATAGTTTCGAGCCCTTTGCAGCGGATTACCGAAGGCAACCTCAGTGCACCGCGATGCCTGCGACTTGAAGATTCTCTCAGCCTCATCGAGGAGTACAGGGATAAATCTCAAGGCTATGGATATCATCATGGCAGCCTCATTGACCGGCATCTTGAACCGTTTCAAAGGTTTCAACAGAGCCTCCAGCCCGTCCGTAAGGGAAATCGGGGTAGTTGTAGCCATCAACAGCGAAGCTCCCGTGAGGAGCAGAAACAACCTCAGGACCATCCGGACAGACAAAGCAACGCTTTCCTGTGAAAAGTGCTTGAATATTCCATAGTCTGAAAGCGGAGTGCCTTTGACCGCAAAGGTATTTACAATCATCATAAACACAGCGATAAACAAAAGCGGTTTAACACTTTTCAGAGAATGTTTGATCGGTTTACCAACCCGGCTCGAAATGATCAGGGTTAAGGAAAGAAGCAGCAGGAACGACAGACATCCTTCAGCAATGAATACAAGCACCATAAAGACGATCGCCAACAGTATTTTCGTCCTTGGGTCCGACCTATGCAGCATCGAACTGCCTGGCAGATAGCGGCCCATCAGCAAATCTCTTATCATAATCTCCCCACCGCCAACCCTCGCAATACAGCCTTTTCAATTCTACTATGGCCTCTTCAACGGTAAGAATTCCATCATTTGCTTCCGGCAGGACCTTTTTCAGCTTCAGCATAAGACGGGTTATCTGCGGGGGCTCCAGCCCCGCGTTCTCAAGAGCCTCAACGTCGCGGAAAATCTCTCTTGTTGATCCGTTTAACGCTATGCTACCATTATTCAGGACTACCATCCTATCCGCAAACCGAGCCATCTCAGCCATGTCATGGGTTGCAAGAACAACGGTTATGTTGCGCTCGCTCCGCAGCTTGCTTATAAAATCAAGTATCTCCCGTCGTCCCCCTGGATCGAGACCAGCTGCCGGCTCGTCAAGGACCAGGACGGTCGGATTCATGACCAGTACCCCGGCAATGGCGACTCTCCTTTTCTCACCACCCGACAATTCAAAAGGAGATCTTTCAAGAATATCTTCACTGAGCCCAACCACCGCGAGGGATTCCCTGACACGGTCGCCTACTGCAGCTGCGTTCAATCCGGTTCCTGTCAATCCGAAGGAAATATCCTTGAACACCGTCTCTTCAAATAACTGGTGTTCAGGGTGCTGAAATACCAGACCAATCTGCCTTCTCAGGTCCCGCATCCTGCGCGCGTCTACCGTGGACCCGTTGATAGTTATTCTGCCGGAGGTCGGTTTCAAGAGTCCATTCAGGTGCTGAAGCAGGGTTGTCTTCCCGGAACCCGAGCGCCCCGCAATACCAAGGAACATACCCGGCTCTATGGTGAACGTTATGTTCTGTAAAGCAGTTTGCTCGAAAGGGGTCCCCTGCTGGTAACTATGTGAAAGGCTTTCAATTTTTATGGAAAGCATTTCCTTATTCAGCATACATTTCTCCCATCAGGGCGGCTAACGCTTCGTCCTCATCCAAAACACCCTCGGGGAGATCGAAACCTTCCTGCCGCAACTGATCAAAAAGTTCTGTCACCTGCGGCACGCTGAGTCCCAGCTCCCGAATTCGGGACACCTGCGAGAAAACCTCACTTGGCACGCCATCAAGCACGACACATCCCGCATCAAGAACAAGCACTCTCTCCGCAAGCCCGGCCTCTTCCATACTATGGGTAATATAAAGAACTGTAATCCCCTCTTCCCTGTTGATGCGACAGATCAGATCCATGACCTCTTTTCGAGCAGCCGGATCCAACAGTGCGGTTGCTTCGTCAAGAATTATACACTCCGGCTTCATTGCGATAATACCTGCCACGGATACCCGCTGTTTCTGCCCCCCTGACAGGAGATGGGGTGCTGCGTCAGCATGTTTAGCCATGCCGACTTCCCGCAAAGCGTTCCTGACCCTTGTGGAGATTATTTCCGGCTCCAGACCGAGGTTTTCCGGACCAAACGCCACATCCTCTTCAACCGTTGTCCCGACAATCTGATTGTCCGGATTCTGGAAGACCATTCCCGCAACCCTGCGAACTTCCCAAAGATGATCTTTATCCTTCGTATCAACTCCATCGATGTATACAGTGCCCGAAGTCGGCAGGAGCAATGCATTTAAAAGTCGTGCAAAGGTCGTTTTTCCAGAGCCGTTACCGCCAACTATGGCGACAAGCTCCCCTTTTCCGATCTGCAGGCTTATTCCGTCCAGTGCCTTCGGTCCCTGTATGAACGGATCGAGGGTGCTATACGAGAACTCCGCTCCATAGGTTTCGATAATCTTTCTCAGCTGGGCCACCACCCTTTAGAAAAACACGAAGGTCACGATGATGAATGTTACTACGAGATACGGTATTGAGTATTTGAACATGTAACCGAAGAAGCTTGGCATGGCGACTCCTGACTCCTCGGCTATGGACTTGACCATGAAGTTGGGCGCATTGCCGATATAGGTGTTGGCACCCATAAACACCGACCCGAGTGAGATCGCCAGCAGATAGTCGCTGTAGCGAAATGCCTCTCGACCAGGGATCTGTACGGCACTGCACAGCTGCGGCACTGCTGCAAGCTCCGTTTGACCAGGGAAAAACTTGCCGAGTGCCGTGTTAAAATATGACAGGTAGGTAGGAGCATTATCCAGGAAGCTGGAAAGGATGCCCGACAACCAGAAGTAATGAGCGGGTTTATCCGCGGTTTTGACCAGAAGTCCAAGCGCTCCGTGCTCACCCGCCTTGAGTATCGCAAGGGCGGGAATAATGGTCATGAAGATACCGGCGAACAGAAAGGCAACTTCCTTGATTGGCTCCCAGCTGAACTGATTATCTTCACGGAGCGCTTTTCTGGTTGTCTTCATTGAGAGTATTGCAATAATAATGATGGCCGCATCCTTAACCAGGTTCTGCATCGCCTGATGAACGCCGAAGATGTTGATATTGCCCATTTTGGCAAGCCCGCTGAAAAGGACGGCGCCAACAATGCCGCCGAGGTAGATGAAGTTATGCATGCCTTCGATTTTGAGAGGCTCTTTCTCGGTCGCATTGATGGCCGACAGGTCCTCTTTCCGGTAATAGAAGCTATCAATGATAAAGTAGATTGCTAGCAGAATGATGCTGACGAACACCATGGCTGGAATCGCCTTCAGGGTCCAGAAAAAGGGTACGCCATGGAGGAAGCCGAGAAAGAGCGGCGGGTCACCCAACGGAGTAAGAGCACCACCAATATTGCAGACGAGGAATATGAAAAAAACGATGGTATGAACCTTGTGTTTCCGCCAAGCAACTGAACGGAGTAACGGCCGGATAAGAACCATCGCCGCCCCGGTCGTTCCGATCCACGAAGCAAGCACCGTCCCGATGATCAGGATCATGCAGTTGACCGCCGGAGACCCCTTGAGCGTTCCCCGGATCAAGATGCCCCCCGACACGGTAAAGAGGCCACCGAGCAGAATAATAAACGGTATGTAGTCAATTATATATATATGAAGTATTTCGTAAAGCGCAGTCCCTTGGTAGGCAAAAAGAAAGGGCACTGCAAATAAGAGCGCCCAGGCGAGTGATACTTTCGGATAATGGTGGTGCCAGAAATTTGGCGCAAACAGGGGGAAAAGGGCTATGGACAGCAGAATACCTGCAAACGGAATTGCCGCCCACAAAGGCAATTCCGCGCCGAGGTTAACATGTCCGGCAGCAGATGCACCGTGTAGCGCAGGAGTAACAGCATGATCAATCGCCGCAGCAGATTCTGCAGCATGGTTCACCGAAGCCTCTGTTCCGCTCGCAACAGCTACAAACGGCATAAAAAGAGTCATGGCTAGGAGTATTACAATAAATATCGCCACCTTTTTGTTCATACACTGTTCTCCTCTTCACAATACGTTTATTTCAATAAAGGCCTAACACAAAGTGTTATTATGATTTTATCACTCATGAATAGACAACCTAATGCTACATTTGCCACGAAATAACCACGGTATGTCAATGCCATTTCTTTCATAAAAACTGTTCCTAGACAAAAATACCCAAGTAAAGGCCATAAGGCTTTTCACTCGGGCTTTCTGTGTCCGTTATAAACGGTCAGCAAAGGACCAATAGCTAACCAGTCAACTTTGTGGGTTCAGTGTGTTTTATGAATATACTCTGTTTATTAACATATCCTATTGTATCGCCACATTCTTCTTGTTATGACAATGATACAAATCAATGATTACGCATTAATCGCACTCTCACTAGCATTCAGTCTAGTTACTTTCAAGCAACAAAGTTATTTTATTCTTTTCTATTTCAGAAATTCCACCAATCTGTCGCTATTTTAGTTTTATAAGAATTTTTTTATTGCAATTAAAAAGCCCAAGCGCACGCCTTCAGGCGTTTATACTTGGGCTTTCTGGGTCCGTATCTACGGTCAGCAAAGGACCAGCCGACAAACAGTACGTTTACCGGTTTACTATGTCTTGTTTTTTTTTAGTATCTCCTCATTTTTTTCGATTCTGGTAACGCCACCCTGGCTGAAGTTGATCCTGATAAAACCGGTAAACTGTTTTTTTTTTAGCTCATTCAACAACTCGATGATTTTCTCTTGTTTTTCCATTAACCCTTCCACGAAATAACATAAAATGTTTACATAGTATCATTTAAATTGAGATTGGACATCATACTCACAAAAAACAACGACCAACGGACATAAACATCCGTCGGCCACACCTGACCACGAAATGTTTACTCCTTTCCAAACATGGGAGGCGACGCTGTTTCCGGCGGCACCCACAGCCCGATACCCATAGCAAACGCCGTAGGGATTACGGGTCGGAGTTATACATTAATGAATTAGATTTTGAAGCATTATATAGAACACACCATAACGGTATGTCAAGAAATATTTTTCTGCCACTATTTTAATATCACCTGTGATCTCACGAAATCCACCCACTTGGGTCAATTAACGTAAAAGCATCAAGCTATTTTTCGTTTCCAGGGGTAAAAAGTGGCTGTCAAGCATCTCCTTCTGCTGCACCGGTCCGACAAGTTCTGGCACACCTCATTATCAATCCGCACGACATAACAACTGCTCGGAAGCCTATCGATAGAAGATGGTCAACTCGAAAACAGTCTAATGATTGCAGGCAGGTCATTGACATGAATGCCCGCCTGGATTCCGATGCACGGCACAACGTATCGGAGCGCCAGGATATCATTTTACCGGGGATTGTAACGGCAGCAGCATCAGGAAGCAGTTTCGACATTTCCGGTTCCGGCGTCGGAACGAGGGCCTTGAACAGAGGAGGAAGAACCTTCAGCGAAGCGGGAGCAAGCGCCTTCTGGCCGCTATGGCCGGCTCTCTCGTGGCTGGAGTCACTCCCCGTTCAAGAGGCTCCGGCAGTAGCGACGATGGAGGAGGGGGCAGCAAGAGGTGGTAAGGAAAAATCCCTGTGGGTATCACCAACAGGGAAACGCTACCAACCCTTCAGGAGAAGTGCCGCCACATCCTTTGCATGATAGGTGAGAATCAGGTCAGCACCAGCCCGTTTGAAGGCTGTCATGGTTTCCATCACCACTCGATCCTCGTCGATCCAGCCATTCCGAGCAGCAGCCTTCACCATGCTGTACTCTCCGGAAACATTGTAGACCGCCAAGGGAAGGTTAAATTCGTTCCGCACTTCCCGCACGATATCCAGGTAAGGAAGTCCTGGTTTCACCATCAGGATGTCCGCACCCTCATTGACATCCATGGCCGCCTCACGGATCGCTTCAAGACGGTTGGCGGGGTCCATCTGGTAGGAACGGCGATCACCGAACTGCGGAGTTGATTCGGCTGCCTCGCGGAAGGGACCATAATAGCCGGATGCGTATTTGACTGCATAGCTCATGATCGGCAGGTATGTAAAACCGTTATTGTCCAGAGTCTCCCGAATTGCCCGGACCCGGCCGTCCATCATATCCGAAGGGGCGACCATGTCCGCACCCGCTTCCGCATGAGAAAGGGCCTCTTTGCAGAGAAGCTCGAGAGTGGCATCGTTGTCCACATCGCCATCCTTGATCACGCCACAGTGACCGTGGTCAGTGTACTCGCACATGCAGACGTCGGTAATGACTGCCAGACCAGGGACTTCCCTCTTCAATGCCCTGATCGCCTCCTGAACCACACCCGTCTCCAGGCAGGCACTGCTGCCGACGGAATCCTTGAATTCCGGGATACCAAAGAGGATGACTGCCGGAATGCCCAACTGGTAGACTTCCCGGGCCTCAGCCACAATGTTTTCCACTGACTGCTGATAGATACCGGGCATCGAGGAGATCTCCTTGCGTATTCCGGAGCCGAACGCTGCAAACATTGGATAAATGAGATCGTTAACCGAAAAGCTGGTCTCACAGACCATCCGGCGAAAAACTTCCCTGCCACGAATGCGACGACCTCGATAGGATGGGTAGAACATAGATAACCTCCGTGAATCTGCTCATTTTACAGCAAGGCATTCCAAGGCTTTTCTCCGGGAAAACCGGCTGAAACCCGGAAAGCCTTTTGCAGGCGAAAACTATCGCAGCTTATCGAGATTATCGACCGCCTTCATTCCTACTGCTTTTAGTTTTTCCTTATCATTGGACATTCCCAGAGAGATGGTTATATAGTAACCATTTTTCAGGATATGCAGTCCCGGGGGTGCCAGGAAATTATCATCACCAACACCGGCAATCGTCTCCGCGCCAGGGAAAGCCTCTTTCGTTGTTTTGTAGATTGATTCAGGTGTGGAGCCGGAATCCAGAGTCTTCTTGGCCATGAATGCAACCTGCGACAGCCCCACCTGTACCATGGAGTTACCCTTGTCATAGACGCAAAGTTTCTGCCCGACCACAGGCTGTTCCTTGACTTCACACACGCCAAAATCAACGCCGGTAAGAGCTTTGACATCTTCCTTCGAGAGCAGCTGTGCAGGCTCTATGATCTTAGCGGAATCGGCTTCTTTCTTACCCTGCTTGCTTTCGCACGAGACCAGGAATACCGCAACGACCAGCAAAATTATTGCACCCAACTTCGACCTTTTCATGAAAAACCTCCTGACCAGAATAGTTTCCTGCGTGAAAGATCATCGTGAGGAATAATGCGCCACAATTACTTCCGTCAGCGCTTCAACCGTTGATTTTTCCGGTTCCATGTCGACCTGGAGCCCCAATTCGCGACAGGTGGCGGAAGTGACAGGACCAATCGACGCAACGGCAACTCCCTGAAGGAGGTGAATAAGCCGATTTTCTCCCAGCAGCTCGGTAAGATTTGTCACCGTTGACGAGGACGTGAAGGTCACACAATCGACCCATCGCTCTTCCAGGGCATCAAGTGCCTCCGCTGAGATGGTGTCCGGAATGGCAGTTCGATAGGCGACAGGGGCCACAACCTGCATACCCAGTTCAGCAAGCCCTCTGGGGATAACGTCGCGAGCCCGGTCGGCTTTCGGATAGAGGGCCTTCTGGCCAGCCACATCCAGCTCGGCAAACTTAGCCACAACCCCTTCTGCATGAAAACCTGAGGGTAGCAGATCTGGCCTGATGCCGTGGCGCGCAAGCGCTTCGCTGGTCTTTGAACCGACAGCGGCGATCCGGCACGATCCCAGTGCACGACTGTCGAGACCCAATTCAGAGAGACGTTCGAAAAAGTACTGCACACCATTTACCGAAGTAAAGATTACCCAATCGTAGATCTTGAGAGAACGAAGCGCCTGGTCCAAATCAGCAAAACTTACCGGCGGAGTAACGACAATGGTCGGACATTCCAGAACCTGGGCACCATACCCCTCAAGGAGACGGGAAAAGACTCCCGCCTGGTCGGTTGCCCGGGTAACAAGGATTCTCTTGCCGAACAGCGGCCGGGTATCAAACCAGCGAAGCTTGTCCCGCAAGCGCACCACCTCGCCCACGATAATAACGGCCGGTGCCTTGAATCCTTCCTTGTGAGCCTTCTCCGCGATATCGGCAAGGGTACCGGTCAGGACATCCTGCTCCGGGCGCGTACCCCAGCGAACCAGCGCCACCGGCGTCTGGGAGGACCTGCCGTGGACAATCAGGTTGGCCGTAATCTGGGAGAGGTTTTTCATTCCCATATAGAAAGCCAGGGTACCGTTGCCGAGAGAAAGCTGTTCCCAGTTGATCCCTGAGACCTCCTTGCCGCTGCTCTCATGGCCGGTAACGAAGCAAACGGAGGTGGTAAAATCACGGTGTGTCAGGGGAATGCCAGCATAGGCCGCCGCCCCCATCGCCGCGGTGACCCCCGGTACGATTTCAAAAGGGATTCCCGCTGCCACCAGCGCTTCGCATTCTTCACCGCCACGACCGAAGATAAAGGGGTCACCCCCCTTGAGGCGCGCCACTACCCTGCCCAGCTGCGCCCTCTCAACCAGCATGTCATTGATCTGCCACTGTTCGCGATTGTGAGCTCCGCCAACCTTGCCGGCATAGATCAGCTCTGCATCGGAGCGTGCAAATGACAGCAGTTCTTTGTGCGCCAGATAATCGTAAAGGATGACATCGGCTCGGGCAATGCATTCTCTCCCCTTCAGGGTGATCAGGCCCGGGTCACCGGGACCGGCTCCAATCAAATAGACATAGCCGATATTTTCACTTTTCATTGTCATTCTTCGGAAACCATTCACAATCCATAGAATAGGTAAGACGTTAGACGGGAGAAGGAAGACGTAGAAAAGCCTTTTGTTCCGACGTCTCACGTCTAACATCTAACGTCTTACGTCTTCCATCTTACAATAAACTAGACCGGAATATCCTGCTCAACGGCAAGCTCTCTCTGGTACACTTCGCTCAGGATCTCACGACCCCCGTCCGCCAGCAACCGATCAGCAAGCTCTGTTCCCAGTGAAAGAAATGAATCTGCCGGGCCGCTGATGTTCCCCCTCACCGTTCGGGTTCCATCCACCGAGGAAATGAACCCGGTGAGTCTCAACTGATCCCCCTCCGTTTCACCGAAGGCGGCAATAGGGACCTGGCAGCCACCCTCGCAGCGCAGGAGAAAGGCCCGTTCGGCTCCAACAGCCCGTTGCGTTTCCGGATCATTGAGGAAAGAAATCAGTTCCACCAATTCCTCATCGTCAAGACGGCACTCAATCCCAAGCGCTCCTTGGCCAATGGCCGGCAGCGACAACTCCACCGG
The DNA here is from genome assembly GCA_028683595.1 of Geobacteraceae bacterium. Taxonomy (GTDB): domain Bacteria; phylum Desulfobacterota; class Desulfuromonadia; order Geobacterales; family Geobacteraceae; genus RPRC01. The sequence continues at coordinate 18,029 of JAQUHM010000034.1, forward strand.
CAAATATTCAGTTACCCTGTCAGCGAAACCGAGCCGCTTCAGTCCAGCTGCCGCAAGGACCACCGCATCCAGCCCCTCGCTCTCCAGCTTGCCGAGACGAGTCTGCACATTGCCGCGAATCACCACCATTTCCAGATCGGGTCGAAGCACCAGAAGCTGGGCCTGACGACGGAGAGCACTGGTTCCGATCCGCGCACCAGTTGGCAAATCAGCAAAGGAGAGGCCCCGGGAAATGAGTGCATCTCTCGGATCCTCTCTCTTGGTAATGCAGGTGAGGCCGAGTCCCGTCGGGAATACGGTCGGGACATCCTTCATGCTGTGAACCGCAATATCCACGTCCCCCTTGAGCATTGCCTCTTCGATCTCCTTGACAAAAAGACCTTTCCCTCCCACTTGTGCCAAGGGAACATCCAGAATTATATCTCCGGTGGTCTTGATTTTTACCAGGGTAACCTCAATATCCGGATAACGTTCCCGAATCCGGGCACTTACCCATTCGGCCTGCCAGAGGGCCAGCGGGCTGCTGCGTGTTCCTATTTTCAGTAGTCTCGACATTGCTGATATGTTCTCCAAAATACTATTGATAGGTACCTTGCTTTACATCGCTTGTAACAAGATGAGCCGATGAAAACTTCACTAAGACTATTCAGCACGATTCAAAATGGTAATTTAGCCCTCATCCTCGTCCTGTAGAAAATCATCCTGCCCCCCAACCGGTTCGGTGGACAGCGCAAAAAGGTTTCGCAGGGCATCGAGGTACAGATCGGTCCTATTTCCCTGTCCGGTTTGTTTCAGGACATTGGTCGGGACATGGAGCAGTTTGTTGATGATAGCAGCGGTAACGGCCTCCAGTCGTTTCTCCTCTTCCGGCGTCAAATCCTTCCACGATGAGAGGGTTTTTGCCAGCTCAGCCCGA
>JAQUHM010000035.1 GCA_028683595.1 Geobacteraceae bacterium
GATGATCCTGGAGTACTCCGGTCGTCACCTGGCTCTTATCGAGTGGGCCGGGATGATGAAACTCTTTCTCTTTTCCGTGTTGGGGCTTACCGTTTTTTGCCCCTGGGGGATTGCCGCGTCAGGAGACCTGCTTGCGGTTATTTGGGCAGCGTTCTTGCTAGTCGCCAAATTGGCAGTTTTAGGGGTTGTAGTAGTTTTGATCGAGACCGGACTGGCGAAAATGCGCCTGTTCCGGCTTACTGAATTCCTCGGGACCGCCTTTCTTCTGGCGACACTGGGGATGTTATCATTTTTCATCCTGGAGTAAACCATGTCCATGTCCTTTGCTGCCCAGGTTAATAGTGTCATGGCGGCCCTCATTCTGCTGACGTCCTTCGGTCTGCTTGTACAGCGCAGAATCCTCGGTCTGATCCACCTGTTTGCCTGGCAGGGCCTGTTTCTCTGCATCAGCACGGCAATCGTAGGATATATAACGGGAATGCACCACCTTTTCCTCTCATCGCTGATGACACTTTCATTCAAGGTCATCCTGCTGCCCTACATCCTCTATGTCCTGGTTCGCAAACTTGATATCAGGAGGGCGAGCGAGTCTCTGGTGAACATTCCCAGAACCATGCTGATCGGGATAGCGCTGGTGATCTTTTCCTACCATCTCACGGCGCCGGTTACGCAGCTCTCGACCATGGTAACCAAGTCAACACTGGCAGTGGCATTGGCAACCGTCATGCTCGGCTTGTTGATGATGGTTACCAGGAGTCACGCCGTGACCCAGATAATCGGCTTTCTCGCTATGGAAAACGGCCTTTTTTTCGCGGCAACCAGTGCCACCTACGGCATGCCGATGGTCGTCGAACTGGGAGTGGCATTGGATCTTCTGATTGCCGCCTTCATCTTCGGTATTTTCTTTTTCCACATCAACACTACTTTCGACAGTCTGGATGTAGAGCAGATGGCAAAACTCAAGGAGGAAGATTAGCGTGATACTCCTTGTCCTCCTCTGCATCTCGCTGTTTTTTGCGATTATTCTGGCTTTTATCGGCGACTGGAAGTTTGCCCCGGAGATCAACATCCTGGGTTCTGCTTTAACCTTTGTTGCCGGGGTCGCCCTGGCCGTTCAGGTCTTCCTGTACGGTCCGATGACAGTAGCCGACAAGTTCTTCTTTGTTGACGCCTTTAATGTTTATCTGGCGGTTCTAACCTCGTTCGTTTCAATGACAACTGCCATTTTCAGCCGCAAGTACATGCGTTTGGAACGGGAGCATGGGCGGGTGGGACACTGGAAAATGCGCTTTTACCACGCCATGTACCAGCTCTTCATCTTTGCCATGCTTTTGGCCCTGTTGACCAACAACTTCGGGGTTCTCTGGATTTCCATGGAGCTGGCGACCCTCTCGACAGTGCTCCTGGTTTCCCTCTATCGAACGCCGACTGCCATTGAAGCTGCCTGGAAATATTTTATTCTCTGCGGCGTCGGCATTGCCCAAGCCCTGTTCGGCACGGTACTGCTCTATTTCGCCGCTGAGCGGGTCCTCGGTGTTGGTGGTGAAGCGCTTCTCTGGACAAACCTGAGCCAGGTAAGTAGCCAGTTGGAACCGACCGTGCTCCGTTTGGCGTTCGTTTTCCTGATGGTGGGTTACGGAACCAAGGTCGGTCTTGTTCCCCTGCACAACTGGCTGCCGGACGCCCACAGTGAAGGTCCAACGCCGATCTCAGCAGTTCTCTCCGGTTTGCTGCTGAATGTTGCACTGTATGCCCTGGTTCGCTGCAAGGTCCTGGTGGACGGTTCTACCGGCAGCCATATGGCCGGTAACATGCTGATGGGTTTCGGCATGCTGTCGATCCTGGTAGCCGCATTTTCCCTGTTGCGACAGAAGGACATCAAGCGAATGTTCTCCTATTCTTCGATCGAAAACATGGGGATTGCCACCTTCGCCTTTGGCATTGGCGGTCCCATTGCCACCTTCGGCGCCCTGCTGCACATGCTGGTGCACAGCCTGACGAAATCAGCCATCTTCTTCACCGTCGGCCATGCTTCTCAGATGCATGGTACCCAGGATATGGACCGGATACGGGGACTCATCAAGGGGGACCCGGTTGTCGGCTGGTCCTTCATACTCGGCATCGTGGCCTTGGTCGGAATGCCGCCTTTTGGCATGTTCGTCAGTGAATTCCTGATTCTGACCGCGACAATCAAGGAAGCGCCGCTTTTCACTCCGCTGCTCCTGCTTGGCTTGGGGGTGGCCTTTGCCGCCATTTTCCGTAAGGTTCAACCGATGGTGACCGGGCTTGTCCCATCATGGCAGACACCGCTTCGGGCCGCGCATGTTCCGGTCGTCCTGCATATGACCCTCGTGCTGCTGCTTGGACTCTATATGCCCAGGTTTTTATCCGACTGGTTTCATACGGCAGTGGGGTTACTGAAATGAACTCACTTCACGAGAGGCTTGTAACACAGCTGGGTAACGATGCAGTTCTTGTTGAGGGGCTTCGGTCGAGCGATATCCCGCTGATTCTGGTGCCAAGGGAGCAGTTCTTCGAGGCGGCGCGGACCATGAATTACCAGGAGGCCCGTCTGGTGGCTGAATGGGCGTCTGATGAAACCAGGCTGGGGAGTGGCTACGGCATCTATGCCTGCTATAGCAAGGGATTGGAATTCCTGTTGGTGAAATGCGAAATTCCGGCGGACGATGCGACCTTTCCGACCATTACCAGAAAATATGTTGCGGCCTATCGATTCGAACGTCAGATGCATAGCCTGATGGGGGTTACCCCGATCGGCAGCCCTGATCTGAGGCCCTGGATCAAGTTCGAAGATTGGCCTGTGGATGCCTGGCCGCTGCGCAAAACTTTTGATCCCCGGACCAGGATGCCGCGTGTTCCCGGAGACTACCGCTGGATACGGGCACAAGGGGAGGGCGTTTATGAAATCCCTGTCGGGCCGGTACATGCCGGTATCATTGAACCGGGGCATTTCCGGTTCCAGGCGATGGGAGAGGCGATCCTCAACCTTGAAGAGCGACTCGGATACGTACACAAGGGCATAGAAAAACGCTTTGAATCTCTTTCCTGGGAAGATGGAGCGCGGCTGGCGGGGATGGTGTCCGGCGACACTACCGTGGCACATTCCAGCTGCTATTGCCAGGCGGTCGAGTCCATGGCGGAATGCACCCCGCCGGAGAGGGCGCTCTGGTTGAGGGCCATCATGCTGGAGCGGGAGCGGATCGCCAATCACCTGGGTGATATCGGTGCCATCTGCAATGACGTTGCCTTTGCATTCCTGTTCTTCCAGTGCACCACCCTGAAGGAGCAATTTGTTCAAACCAATTACCGGTTTTACAACCATCGCTTCATGATGGACCGAATCGTTCCCGGTGGGGTCACCGTTGATCTTTTCGATGAAGGAATCGACTACATGTTGCGGGAGTTGGATACGTTCTCCAAGAAATTTGAACAACTGGTCCATATCTATGACAATAATCCCTCGCTGGAGGACCGTGTCAGGGATACGGGGATACTGTCAATGGAAAAGGCCAAAGACCTTGGTATGGTGGGTATTGTAGCCCGGGCAAGCGGGCTGGATCTGGACATCCGTCTGCAGAGGCCATTTTCTCCCTATGACATCATTATTCCGAGGGTATCTGTCCAGCAGGCTGGTGATGTAAATGCGCGAGTCTGGGTGCGCATAGACGAGATCCGGGAATCGATCCGCCTGCTGCGGGAACTGCTCTTTAATCTTCCTTCGGGTGATATACATACCTGTTTCGTGCCACCGGAGCCACAGGCAAGTGGTCTGGCTTTTGTTGAAGGGTGGCGAGGAGAGCTTGTGTACTGGGTTCAGGCAGGGATAGATGGAGAGGTGAACCGCTGTATGGTCAGGGATCCCTCCAGCATCAATTGGCTTGGTTTGGAACAGTCTATCCATGGAGACATCGTGCCGGATTTTCCGGTCTGCAATAAGAGTTTCAATCAGTCGTATTCCGGTAATGACGTATAGGAACGAGGAAACAGGATTGAGGGTAGCGGTATGATTATTATTAAAGTAATTCTCACATCACGACCCTCGTTCCTCGTACCTTTCAATTGAGAGGCCATCATGCTCAGGATTCTTCATCAGATATTTCGCACAGGCCTGGTTACCGAGCCGCTTCCGACGGAGGTTGAACGGGAAATCGTCGAAATAGGTGCCCGGCTCGAAGAAAATATCAGAAAGAAATTTTATCGCAGTCTGACAATCCGGGAGGTGGATGCGGGTTCGTGTAACGGTTGCGAGCTTGAAATCCATGCCATGAACAATGCAGTATACAACTGCGAACGGTTCGGGATTCATTTTACCGCTTCACCCCGTTTTGCTGACATGCTGCTCGTTACCGGCCCGGTTTCTGTGAACATGGAGATTGCGCTGAAAAGGACCTACGCGGCGACACCCAACCCGAAAATCGTGGTTGCCGTCGGTGACTGCGCCTGCGATGGTGGAATCTTCGGGGAAAGCTACGCCTCTCTGGGCAGGATCAGCAACGTCATCCCGGTGGATGCACATATTTCCGGCTGTCCGCCTACCGCGGTTGATCTGCTTCTTGGCATTCTCAGGGCTATCGGGGAATAGCTTGTAATCTGTCGAGTTCCAGTTTGAGTGCAATGAATCGGGTACGGAAGGATTTACGGGTGCCTGGCAGGCACATAACTACCAGGTCCATGAAACAATGACATCCGCTGATATTTCGAGGTACATATGGATAGGAATAAAAAGAGTACCGGCAATTCTCCCGCCCAGGTTTTTCGCTTTGAAAAAGGAAGAATTCGACCGATAGAGCATGAGCCGGTACAGGAATTCCCCCTGGCACTGATCGTCAACGGGCGGGAACTCGCTACCCTGATCTCCTCTCCCCATGATTTGAGGTTTCTGGTTGCAGGTTTTCTGCGGCTCCAGGGTTTTGTCCAGGGACTCGATGATTTTCAGATGTTCAGCGTCTGCGAAGATTTTGGTGTTGCGAACGTGATAATCAAGGGAGAGATACCGGAGCAACTGAAGCCGGCACTGACGTCCGGGTGCGGAACCGGCATCACGTTCAATCTTCAACAGAAAATGCAGATCAAAGAGACCGGAAACAAAAACACCACTCCCCGATTTCTTCCCTCTGACCTGTTTGCGCTTATGGAGCAGTTGGCACATTTTGCCGGTGAATATCGAAAGTCCGGAGGGATCCATTCGGCAGCAGTGGGAGACGGACGGACGATCCTGCTCCACAGCGAAGATATCGGCCGCCACAACACCCTTGACAGGATTGCCGGCGAGGCGCTCTTCAAGGGTATCGATCTCAAAGGCAAGGTTCTTTTGACGTCCGGAAGGGTTTCCTCCGAGATGGTGACAAAGGCTGCCGTGCTTGGGATATCGCTCATAGCATCGCGAACCTCCCCTACCGACCTGGCCGTACAACTTGCAAAGAAAGCGGGAATCACGATGATAGGCTATCTTCGGTCTTCCGGTTTCAATGTCTATACCTATCCGGAATCTCTGGTACGTGCTGCTTTTGGATCGTTGACCTCCGGTGTAACCGCGGTCATCCTTGCTGGTGGGAACTCCACACGCATGAAAAGCAACAAGGCCCTTCTTCCCTATAATGGTGAACTCTTTATCGAACGGATTCACCGCCAGCTGTCAGCATTGTTCCCAGAGGTTATCCTGGTTACCAATACACCGGAATTCTACCGTTTTCTTCCCTGTTGCATGATTCCGGACGAGTTCCCCGGCTTGGGCTCCCTTGCCGGCATCCATGCAGGCCTCAAGCAGAGCGGAACAGAGCATATCTTCGTTGTTGCCTGCGATATGCCCTATCTGAATAGCGAGTTGATAGCCCAGATGATTTCAAAGGCTCAAGGGAGTGATGTGGTTATTCCTGAAAGTGACGGTGGTTTTGAACCTCTTCATGCCGTCTACGCTAAAAGCTGCCTGCCGGCAATGGAAGACGCTTTGAAAAACGGCTCAAGCAAAATCGTGGACTGCTTTGACTGGAGCAAGGTTACGGTCCTATCCAGGGATGAAATCGCTGCGGTTGATCCTGAATTTCATTCTTTCAGAAACATCAATACCCCGGAGGAATATTTCCGCTTCCGGGAGGAGATGCAGGACAGGAAATTCGAAGCCGATGATGAGAACATTACCGTTCAGCGCTGAGTTCCGCGAGGGGTCTTTCCCCTGCCGGACTGAGGGTACACAAGTGCGCTGTGTGCGGTGGTCGACGGATTGAGAATTGTCTCGAATACCTTTCCCTTGTCCGAATTATGGAGGAGGAATCTCGGCAGCAGCATGGGAGAATCCTGAGGAACTGCTGCCCTGTGAGCGATGGTAAAGGCAGCTACATATCCCGCTTTTCTTGCCTGTTCCAAAAGATCCAGGTCAGGGAGTCCGCCGAAGGGCCACGCAATCATGTCAACCTGTCCTCCCAACTCCTGTTCCAGTTTTCCCTTTGATTTTTTCAGCTGTATATCCACGAACTTCTGGTACTCTTCCTGACTCAGCTTTTTTCTTTCCTTGATGAAATTTGGATGCCAGTAAGAATGGGATTGGATGTCAAACAGGCCGGTTTTCTTCAGGGCTCTGAGCTGATCCCATGTCAGGGCATAGTTGGCGTTTGATATGGCTGACGGATAGATAAACAGCGTAACCGGCACGTTGTATTTTCGTATGATGGGCAACATCCAGGTATAGATAGATCTGTGCCCGTCATCTGCTACCAGAACGACTGATTTCGGAGCAGGAGCGGGTGCCTTTCCTAGGTACCAATCCACCAGTCGGTGTAACGGGATTACCCGGAAGCCGTTTGCCCGTAGATATGCCAGATGTGACTCGAGTACGGCTGTTGTGACGGTCATGGAGTCGGTGACAGCCGTATCGAACCGGTGATAGAGGAGAATGGGGACTTGGAAGGACTGACTGGTCTGTGTAGCATTTGAACCGGATGATGCTGGCACAGGTGAGAGGCAAAGCAGAAGTGCGATAAGGAGTTGTTTGAGACGATTCACGTATGTTTCCTTGTTGTGCCAGGGTAGAATCCGAGGGGTCGCACCTCCGGTTTTCAGCTATCATCATCGTCCATACTTATGTCGCACTCTTTCAAGAGCTCGCTCATTTCCTCATCCGAAATTTCCGGGACAAAAATCGAACCGTCAGAGTCCTTTTCCAGCTGCGTGATTCCGGGATACCTGCTTTCGATGGAACTCAATTCGCCGGCCTGTTTCCGCACCACTTCCAGCAACCGTTCATTTTCTTTCTGCAGGTCGAACTTCTCAATGGCTGAGCGGATGGCCATACGCAGATCCATATCATCCCAGGGTTTCATGAAAAAACGGTAGATTTCGCCGTCATTCACCGCTTTCATGGCCGCATCTATGCTTGCGTAGCCGGTGAGCAGTATCCTGACGGATTCGGGGTACAGGTCTTTCACCCGAGTCAGAAATTCTGCGCCGCCCATGCCTGGCATACGTTCATCGGAAATAACCACCTTGCATGGCTTTTCGTGGGGTATTTCCAGGCCCTGTTCTCCGGAGCTTGCGTCAAGAATCTCATACGGTTCATCCATGAGAATCCTCTTGAGTGCCGCAAGAATATTCGGTTCATCATCGAGCAACAAAATCCGGATTTCCATAGAAACCCTCTCGTGAAGTGCAGTATGCGAGCTTAGTTGTACCTATTCAGCATACACTGGACCGTTGGCAAAAACGTCTGTCATCCCCGAGTGATTCTATCGGGGATCCATGGTTTTGTTGCCTGGATTCCTGATTACACCCTCGGGAATGATAAATTTGAATTGTGCTGAATAGTTACACTCATTTTGCTTCATCATCGACCTTTGCTTTACCGCAAAACGGGCATGAGAGCCACTCTTCCTCGAGCGGCAGTTTGCAGAAAAGGCAATAATTCTGTCTGAATTTACCACAGTAGGGACAGAAGAGGAATTTCGCATCTATCATCCTTTCGCAGGACATGCATCTGCGTTCGAACTTTGTCTGGGGGCCGATTACCCTGATCAGTTCCTCAAGGGTTGTCAGCCCGTTTTTCACCTTCTCTATACCGTCTTCCACCAGCATGTGCATTCCGTTGGCGCGTGCCATGTCGCAAAGCTCGCTCTCCTTATAGTTGCTGCTGATGAAGTGCCGGAAGTCGTCATTCATGACAAAGAGTTCGAAGATGCCGATGCGACCCTTATAACCGGAATTATTGCATTGGCTGCAGCCCTTACCGTACCAGGTCGTCTCCCCAAATGTTTCCGGGGAAATTCTGAGCAATTGCAGGATTGCGGTATCTGGAACCGCCTCAGTCTTGCAGTTCTCACATATTTTCCTGACGAGGCGTTGTGCCATGACCGCTTCGAGAGCCGATGCAATAATATAGGGTTTTATCCCCATGTCAATAAGTCTCGTGATCGAAGCTACGGAACTGTTCGTATGAAGGGTTGTGAGGACCATATGCCCCGTCAGGGAAGCCTTGAAGGCGACGTCTGCCGTTTCGTAGTCACGAACCTCACCAACGAGGATGACGTCAGGGTCCTGGCGCAAGGTGGAACGAAGAATCTGAGCAAAGGAAAGGCCGATCTTGTCTCTGACCGAGACCTGATTCGCATCTTCGACAAAGTATTCAACCGGCTCCTCTATTGTTTCGAAGTTTTTGGTGTCTTCGAGCATGGCGTTCAGAATTGAGTACAGCATGGTTGTCTTGCCGCTTCCGGTGGGGCCGGTTGTTATGATAACGCCTTGGGGTTTCTTTGCCAGGACGGAGACCTTTTCCATATCGGATTGTAACAAACCCAGTTCTTCCAGTGTTTTGATGGATGCGGTCTTGTCCAATATCCGCATGACAATCTTCTCTCCATTGAGGGTCGGCATGGAGGATGCTCTGATGTCCACAATTCTGGTTCCTGACTTAACGGTAATTCTTCCATCCTGGGGTTTCCTCCGTTCGGAGATATCCATCTTTGCCAGGATCTTTATGCGGGAAATGATCGCCGGGTGGAGATCGATGGGCGTCTTGATCTTGCAGTGGAGGAGTCCGTCAAGACGATAGCGGACCATAGTGTATTTTGTTTTGGGCTCAATATGGATGTCGCTGGCCCGGTGCCGGACGGCTTCCGAAATGATAGCACTGACGATGCGAATGACCGGCGGCACCTCAGATGACCCGATCAGTTCCTGGACATCAATCTCCTTTTCCTCTTCATCGAGGATGATGTCGATCTCATCCATCGGCTCAATTTCGAAGAAATCGTCCTGCAACTCCTCAGTCCCGTCCTGTCGCGCATGAAGATTCCTCAGGTACGAACGAATGTCGCCGGACGACGCAATACAGGGAATGACTCTCAGGCCGGTCATAAGGGAGATGTTGTCAATCTTGTTTATGTCGGAAGGGTCGGCCATGGCAAGTGTCAACTGTCGGCCGTCGAGTTTGATCGGGAGCATTAGGTTTTTTTCGCAGAGGTCCTGGGGCAGGAAGCGGGCAGTGCTTTGCGGAATAACAAGCTCTTTCAGATCAACAATTCCGGTGTTCAGCTGTTTCTGCAGGGTGCCGACGATGAGAGTATCCGTGACAAACCCTAGACGGATGAGGGTTTCGCTGATGTGTTCGTCGGGTTTTTTTTCTTTGAGAGACTGTTCAAGTTCCTCCTGTCGAAGTATCCCAGCCTTCACGAGGATTGACCCAAGCATATCCCTGTTTTCACCAAAGAGGAACGCCCCGGCCTTGCCCTTCAGTTCGCGTTTTCGCGCAAGCTCTTTCAGTTTCCGGTTTTCCTGCAGCAAGATATACTGTTGCAGACCAAGGCTGACGGTGAGCCTGAGATCTTCGTCATTCCAGGGTTTGGTGATGAACTTGAACACCGCGCCATCCTTTACCGCACCCATAATGGACTGTACGTCAGCGAATCCCGTCAGCATGATCCTAATAATTTCAGGCCATTTAAGCTTTGCTTCCCGCAAAAACTCGGCTCCGGACATTCCCGGCATGCGATGATCGGTGATGATCAGGTGGACGGTCTCCTTTTCCAGGATACCCAGTGCTTCGACCGCCGAAGAAGAACAGAGGATCCGGTAATTTTCATCGGCGAAAACCCTTCTCAGTGCATTGAGCACCCCCACCTCGTCATCCACAAGCAACAGGGTGAAACCTGGTTCCTGGGTTCCCGGGTCAGTGACAGAGAGAGTGCCATCGTTTTCTGAACGGTCGCGCCGGGATGGACTCCTGAATAGCGAAGAATATTTTGACATTACGGGGTCCTTCCTGGTGGAAGCACGATGGTGAACATGGTTCCTCCCGATTCAGGGCAGTTGACCTCAATGGTTCCTCCTGCCACTTTCACGATATCGTAGGCCACGGTAAGTCCCAGGCCGGTACCGCTTCCAATGTCGCGGGTGGTAAAAAAAGGCTCAAAGATCCGTGCCGATATTTCGACCGGGATCCCGGGTCCATTATCGTTGAAGGTAAGGATCGTTCCTTCGCTGGTAGACGAGGTCCTGATCAAAAGCTTCAAGCCATGGGTCCGTGCCTGCAGGGCATTTTTGAGAATGTTGAGAAAAACCTGGCAGAACATTCCCGGATTGCAGACAAAGGGGGGAAGCTTCCCGTAGTCCCTGACGATGCTGGTGCCTGGTGGGATATCATGTGCCAATATCCTGAGAGTCCTTTCGATTTCCTCATTCAGATCAACGGCGGCTATGCAGCCATCACCGATATGGGCAAACCCTTTGAGATCGGTCACGATTTTTTTTACCCGCGTGGCTCCGGCAATGCTCTGCTCAACAAGGGGGAGGATATCGTCGCAGACATAATCGAATTTCATCTCCTTCCAGAACAAATCTCCGGAATCGTTGTCCATTGCGGGAGAATACTTGTCGTTACGGAACCTTTCTGCCAGGAGAAGAAATTTTTCCGCATAGGCTTTAAGCGTGGTCAGGTTGCTGATGATAAATCCCAGCGGGTTATTGATTTCATGGGCAACCCCGGCTGCAAGTTGCCCGATGGCTGTCATTTTCTCCTGCTGGATAAGTCGGAGATGGGCAGCATTAAGCTCCTTTGTCCTTTCCTCAACCTTTTTTTCCAGGGTTTCCGAGAGATCCCGGTATCTTTTCTCTGACAGGGCCAGGAGTCGATTATTTTCCACCAGCTGCTCATAGGACAGGTTCACAACCTTGGAATGAACCTGGTTGGTAAATAACCTCTTGAGTCTGCAGAAGAGAATTGTCTTTATGGAGTGCTGGAGTATTGCTGCAAGGGATTCCAGTGGAAGAGGTTCCTTCTTGCCCAGGGTCAGGCGAACCTGCCCGATCACTTCACCTTCAAGACTGATCGGGAGGGAGCAGGACGCGAGAATCGTTCCTTCCCGAGCCCCCTGGTGCCAGAGGACGGTGCCATGTTCGTCCAGAATGGATGCCTCGCCGGCACCTCCTGTAACGGCAGAGGCAAGCAGCGGGATTACATCCTCTCCGCTGAGGATATCCACCAACCGTTTTTCCTCTCCGATAATTCCCGGATTCAATTCCATAGTTCTCCTGCTTTCGTTCGACTATGCAGTTGCTCACTCCGCCTCGTGCGGGAAGAGTTTTGCCAGGAACAGTTCCCGTGTCAGGCCATGCTCCTTTTCCAAGTGGTAGCGCTGGTTAATAGACTGATAAGTCAGGTCGGCAAGTGAAATGAAAGTTTCAAGCACTCCCCAGCCGTTCAGGGCAGATGCCATGAAAATAGGGATTCCGGTCGCCTGCCATGTGTCGAGGACTTCTTCTTCCGGGAAAATTTCGATCAGGTCCCGCTTGTTGAACTGGACGACAAGTGGCAGTTTTTCGATGTCCAGCCCTACAATGGAAAGATTTTTCTCCAGATTTTCAAAACTCTCGAAATTGATTGTTTCCTGAGAGAGCTGCGAATCGGCTATGAAAGCGACTCCGTCGGCTCTCTGGAGCACGGCCTTCCGTGTTGAATCGTGCTGTACCTGCCCTGGAACAGTATAAACCTTCACCTTTATTTTGAGCCCACTGGGTGCCACCAGGAAGAAGGGGAGGAGATCAAAATACATGGTGCGGTCTCCTATCGTGTCCATGACCATCAATTCTCCTCGCTCTTCCCGGGAAATAAGGTCATGGAGCTGGAGAATATTCGTAGTTTTTCCTGACAGTGCCGGACCGTAATACACCAGCTTAAGCACCATTTTCCTGTTTCTCTGATCGTATTCGATCAAAGTCGAAAGAACCTCTCGGAAGTCTCAGTAGTATTTTAAACATGTTCTTCCTTTTCCAGAATGTCGAGGAAGATCTCGGTCAGTGCGGGATCGAGTTCCTTGCAGCTCAACTCCCTCAAAATGCCAATCGCGTCTTCCCGGCTTCGTGGTTCGTTGTACGGACGAGTGCTGGTAAGGGCGTCGTAGGTGTCGGCAATCGCGACAATCCGGGCCTCAAGGGGAATCCCCTCGCCGGTCAGGTTGTCAGGATACCCTCCTCCGCTATAGCGCTCATGATGGTTGCGGATAATATTGATCACAATCGGTGACATCCGGGCTTTTCGCGCTACCTCAGCTCCCCACTCCGGGTGGAAGCGGACGGTCACAATTTCATCGGTTCTGAGACTTCGCGGAGCATTGAGGATCTGTTCCGGTACTCCGATTTTGCCGCAATCATGGAGCCAGCTGCCGAATCTTATGTCGTCTTTAACGTTATCAGGGAGATTCAGCTTGTCAGCAATGAGCAGGGCGTAGTGAGCCACACGTTCGCAGTGACCTTTCGTGTAGGGATCCTTCAGTTCAATTGTTTCGGCCAGTGCGTAGAGGACTGCTTCACTTTCATGCCGTAATGAGTCAAGAAGGCGATAACGGTTCACTCCGTCGCTGACGGTGGCCAGAAGTTGCTGATTATCCCATGGTTTTACAATAAATCGGAACACCTCCACGCGGTTAATTGCTTCTATAACTGTCGGCAGATCCGTGTAGGCTGTCATCATGATCTTAACAGTGTTCGGGGAGACGACTTTTGTAAGTTCCAGGAGCTCCATTCCGCTCATTCCCGGCATCATGTTGTCCGTAATCAGAACAGCTATGGTGCTGCTTTTCAACAGATCGAGAGCCTGCGCCGCATCAGGGGCTGTGAGTATGGTGAAATCAGAATCGACAAAAGTGCGGACCACGGAGTTGAGGATGTTTTCTTCGTCATCTACAAAGAGAATTGTTTCAGTCATCCGTAGTCTCCCTTGTCAGGACTGCCACCAGAAACCGGTCGCTGCTCCGGCTTTCCAGCAAAGCAGCGTGAGCCAGGACTGGAATACTGCCAAACATCAGGTGTTTCCCCTGTCCATCGCTGAAAGCTGAGTTATTCAGGTAGATACTCAGATCATCGGGTCCCTGCAGGTCCTGGTCGTCGCACTTTTCTCCACCGGCAGCCGCTTGCAGCAGTAGTCGTGCTTCACGGTTGCTTTGTACAATTTTCATTGTTTCGTCAAGTACTACGACTCCAACCGGTAGAATGTCAAGGATTTCCCCTGGGGCAATACCGTCATCAAAAACTGCTATGCGCTGAACGAGAAATGAATTTTCCCTTTCCAGGTCGTCAATTCTCTTTTGCAGGCTCCCGGCATAGAGGATTTCCTTTTGCAGTCTCTGGTATTGTTTGACAGCAGTGGCTATTGTCATTCGGAGTTCTGTATCGTTCCAGGGTTTCGGGATGAACCGATAGATCTGGCCGTCATTTATTGCCGATACAATTGCCTCTGTATCTGCGTATCCTGAAAGCACCGCCCGAACGGTTTCCGGCCATTTCTCCCGGACCGTTCGGAGCAATTCTACCCCGTTCATCTGCGGCATCCGGTAATCTGAAACAACTACCTGAACCGGTGATAGGTTCGAAAGTATCTCGAGGGCCTGACTGACGGAACGAGCCGTCAGGATTTCATACTCATCATCAATGAAGACCCTTTCCAGAGACCGAAGGATGTTTGCTTCGTCATCGATAAAAAGGATTCTAATCGTTTCAGTCATTTAACCTGCCTCAATCACGGGAATGCGGATATTGAAGGTGGTACCTTCCCCAAGTGTGCTTTCGACCCAGATTTCTCCTTCGTGGCGTTTGATCACTTCGTAGGTGATGCTCAAACCGAGTCCGGTTCCCTTGCCTACCTCCTTGGTGGTGAAAAAAGGTTCGAAGATTCTGGCAACAACTTCTGGTGGCATGCCGCATCCGGTATCGGAAATGGAAGCCCGGATAGAGTCATCTGAATGCCATGTGCGGACAGTAATGGTGCCCTGATTTTTTATTGCCTGTACGGCATTGATAAGAATGTTCATGAACACCTGGTTCAGTTGGTTGGGATAGCAGAGGGTTTGCGGCAGTATTCCGAGTTCTCTTTTGAGGGCTGCCTTGTATTTGATTTCGTTCCAGACGATGTTGACCGCACTTTCGAGGCATTCGTTAATATCCGCGGGAACGCGTTTCCCGTCATCGCTGCGCGAAAAACTCTTAAGGCTCTGGACGATCTTCTGCACCCGGTCGGAACCATCGAGCGATTCTTCGATAATCTTCATGCTGTCATCCATAATAAAGTTCATCTTCATGGTTTTTTCTTTTTGCCGAACCTCCTCCAGTATTGCGGGATCTCCGGGCGAGGCAAGGGCTTTTTTCTGCAGCTGGATGAAGTCGGATAGTCTCGTAAGGTATTTGCCGAGACTATTCAGGTTGCTGGTAATAAACCCGATCGGGTTGTTTATTTCATGTGCTACACCGGCGGCAAGCTGGCCTATAGATGCCATTTTCTCCTGCTGAAGGACTTGGGACTGCGTTTTTTTCAGTGATGCGTATGCTTCTGCAAGTTCAGCATTTTTGTCATTCAGGTCGCGAAGATTTTCCATAATTTGATGGTTTTTTTCTTCCAGCTGCTGGGAAAATTTCTTCTGCATCGTTATGTCGGTAATTGTGGTGACATGTCCTGATGCGGCGTTTTTGCCCTTTGTGGTATAGGGATGTGTTTTTATCTCATACCATCTTTCCGACGAGTTCTCACGAATCGTCCTGGTGGAATCATGGCTGGCATTTACCGGGAGGCCCCGCTCGCAAAGCAAGAGGGTCCAGTTTCGGCCAATTATATCGTAATAATTTTTTTGTAGATAATCGGCAAAGGTTTTGTTACATCGCTGAACAGAACCGGAGGTATTCGTGAGAATGACCATTTCGGGGACACAGTCCATGGTCTGCTCCCATTCGGTCTTTGCGATTTCAACCTGTTCGAAGAGACGCTGCAGTTCTCGATGGTCTCTTAGAAGATCGTCATCATGTGATTCCGGATTTGGTCCTGTGACCGGTTTGCTAACCATCTCTACGCTCCCTTACTGTCCGAAATAACAGAGTCGAACCAGATGTTCTACGGCGAATAATAGTTCTTGATTAACTGTACATAAGAATGAGCCTCGGTCAATTCTTTTGTGTACTTTTAGTGATATTTTATTAGGTGTTTATTGATAAGGAGAAGGGACCAGGAGGGCTGCGAAAGTTTCTTTGAGCAGGAGCGGTAGGGGGGAGGAAATGTTTTTGAGTGACTGACGAAATTGACCAAGTAGGACTGCCTGGCCTGGGTCAGGCGAAGATTATTCAACAGTGAAAGTATTCCCATCAAACTCAACCTTGTCTCCCGGGTAAAGTTTTCTGCCGCGACGGGTTTCGCATTTGCCATTAACCTGGACCAGTCCCTCGGCAATGAGGATCTTTGCCTCTCCTCCCGATGCTGTCAGGCATTCAGCTTTGAGGAAGCTGTCCAGTTTTATGTATTCGGTATCGATTTTCATTCGTGTCTTTCTTGTATTCGTTTGTTTTGCCGATTCGGCTGGTAGTGAGAGGCTTTAGCGGGTCTATTTACCTCTATTGCTCTAAGTCCGATAGCCAATGTGTGGAGATTGTTTAAAGCTATACTGCTCGAAAAGAGTTTGCAAGATTTATTTCCTCTGGCGCCTGGGGTAGGGCGTGATGCCTTTGTCTCTGGGGCAGGCTGTCGGAAAGGTCAACTATGGCCTATTGGGATAATGATGTGACTTGTTACATTATAAATATTGACATTAAACTTATTTCATCTATACTGCGACGAAACTTCATCATAAAAGTTTTCCGATAAGAGCAAAACCGGGGTAACCCGGTGACGCAAAGCCCATGGGTCCGCTGGAGTTTTAACGAAAGCGGATAGCCGGGTTACCGAAGAAACTCCTTCTTACAGCCCCCATCTTCGGTACGAGGATGGGGGCTGTTTGTGTTTAAGGTGTCTTGATATCAAAATAACAAAGAAACAGGAGAACAAAATGATCTTCCGCAAGATGATAAAAAATGCATTCCAAAGAATATTGTTAACGTTCTTTTTGCCGATTAAGGCCATATCATCTTGTACTGATAAATATAGAATTAATCAATTCTTTCAAAATAGTACTCCTTCCGTACATAAGCCTTTGAGTTCAATAGGAATAACCATTAATAGATTAATTTTACGTCAAAGGATGGTGAAATATACTATTATCATAGTACTGTTGTTATTGGTTTCGTTACAGGCATGGGGTGGCTCAGGAAAGTTTGTTTGCGATACTTCAAACACTAGCGGGTCTTGGGTTAGAGTAAACTATGAGGATTTCAGGAGTCAGGTTACATGGCCTGGTTCAGAATTCCATCTAGGTTCTTGCTCTGAGGTATCCGGTAGTACAAAAATAGACGAAACCTACACCAACCATGCTAGTGCATCTGTATGCTATTCACATAACGGACCTAGTTCTAGCTGTCCAAAACCCGTTGGTTGGACTAATGCGTACTGTCCAGTTCTGTTGATACGAACCACATATGACTGGACGTGTCAATGCAATCTTATTATAAATACTTTTAACAGTACCAGCCAAACAATTCAGTCTGGCGAAAGTGTTGGATTTTCCGGAACTATTGCTACTACGCCAGGTACCTCAGTAAATTGGAATATAACTTTACCTTATGGAAATAATATATCTGGTACCGGCGTGAACCCCTCTGCATCATGGGACGGCAAAGATACCAACGGTTTATCGGTACCCGATGGTGTCTATACTGCAACGCTTTCAGCCAGTGTTGCCAATGGTTCCTGCAATGATTCAAAAACTGCACAGGTAACAGTCAAATCAACCTGCAACCTGAAGATTGCCGTCAATAAACAAACAATAAACAATTACAGTGGTGAAATCATAAATATTACGGGGAATATCACTGATTCCTCAGGAAAGCCCATAACGTGGGAAATAACTTTGCCGAGTGGAGGAGTAGTGTCTGGTACTGGCAATCCGGCCTCTGCACCCTGGAATGGAAAAGATTCAAACAACAAACTTGTCGAACCTGGCAGTTACTCCGCCACCATTACCGCAGATAACGGTGACGGCTGCAGCGATACTGCAAACGTCCCGATAACCGTTTCTTCAATCTCGGATGGCAACAGTTGTTCCCTCCAAGTCCAAGTTGGCTCTTCGGCCAACGTAGCCAACGGCAACCTCTCCCACAGCCAGGATCTTTTCTCCTCAAGGGGTAGTGCCCTGCCGCTCGGCATGACCTTGTACTACAACAGCCTTGACCCCTTAAACGGCTCACTGGGACTCGGTTGGAGCCATGACTACGACATCTCCCTCACCGAGAACAGCGATGGCAGCGTCCTGCTCAAGGAAGGGAACTGGCGGCGGAGACTCTACACCCTGTCAGGTGGAACCTATGCCGCCCAACCCCAGGACTACTCCACCCTGGTCAAAAATACCGATAATACCTATGTCCTCACCCAAAAGGATGGCTTCAAATACATCTTCAACAGCGACGGCACACTGGCCTCCCTGGTTGACCGGAGCAACAACACCGTTGCTCTCAGCTATTCAGGCGGCAAGCTCAGTACCATCAGCGACCCGTCCGGCAGGAGCGCCGCCTTTTCTTATGACGGCGACGGTCATCTGACCAGCGTCATCGACCCGGCAGGCAGGAATTACACCCTTGGCTACAGCGGTGGGACGCTGACGAACGTAACCTATCCTGACAGCGGGACCTGGCAGTATACCTATGACGACAAGGCGTTCATGCTCTCCAAGGTTGACCCGCTGGGGACCAGCACCACCTATACGTACGACGACAACCACCGGATCCTCTCCGCCACCGATACCGAAGGAAAGACCAGGACGATCAGCTATCCCACGGGTACGGACGCTGTCAAAACCACCGCCTTTACCGAAAAGGACGGCGGCGTCTGGCAGTACACCTACGACACGGAAAAAGGCACCCTCAACCAGAAGATCGACCCACAGGGCGGGGTGACCTCCTATACTTATGACGCCAACGGCAACCGTCTCTCCACCACCGGACCGGACGGCGCCACAACCAGTTACAGCTACGACGCCCAGGGCAACATGATTTCCAGTACGGACGCCCTCGGCCAGACCACCGGCTACACTTACAACAGCTTCGGCCAGATAACGACCGCCACGGACCCGCAGGGATACACCACCAGCTATGCCTATGATGCCAAAGGCAACCTCACTGAAACCACCGATGCTTCCGGAGCCAACACCCTCTATGAATACGACGCCAAAGGGAACATGACGAAAATCATCTCCCCACTTGGTCAGGCCACCACCTTTAGCTACGACAGCAACGGCAACCTGGCCTCGATCACTGACCCCAGCGGAGCGCAAACAACC
>JAQUHM010000326.1 GCA_028683595.1 Geobacteraceae bacterium
AAGCATTGTTGCGGACGAGACCTATGGCCCGAAGGATACCGATATGACTCCGCAGCTGACAAAAATACGAGGTTTGCAGGCGCAGGCCCTCATCTGCTGGGGAACAAATCCCGGTCCGGCAATCATTGCCCGAAACGCACGGCAGCTCGGCCTCAGCATTCCTCTTTACATGAGTCATGGCGTTTCATCCAAGAAGTTTATTGAGCTCGCCGGCAGTTCGGCCGAAGGTATCATCCTTCCTTCCGGACGCGTACTGGTGGCCGACCTTCTGCCGAAATCCGATAAGCAGAAAAAATCTCTCCTTGCATACGTGAAGGAATATCAAAAGAATTTCAAGTCTGAAGGAGATCATTTCGGTGGGCATGCCTGGGATGCCATGATGCTGTTGAAAGGGGCCATTGAGAGGGGCGGGGCATCACGAGCCGCAATCCGCTCGCAGCTTGAGAAAACCAGGAACTTCGCCGGTATCGGAGGTATCTTTAATTACTCTGCTACCGATCATAGTGGCCTCACCAAAGACGCATTCGTCCTTGTACAAGTCAAGGGCGGCGACTGGTCTCTTGTCAAATAGCTCCTCGTCAAGGGAATAGTTCCTGTTAGTCGTGTGCTGACCAGCCGGGTCACTGATTTGTCGATACGTTCCGGTTTGAAATTACCAACCAGGCTTTTTTGAGACGCCCGTGAAGGGCGTCTCATTTTCTTGCCCTATTACGGGGTGACTTTTTATAAGAAAAGGGCTTATGTCTCAGCAGCTACTTCAATATCTTCTGTCAGGTCTCTCAACCGGGGCGATTTACTCACTTATAGGTATCGGGTTTGCGATTATTTACAATTCGACCGGTATCATCAACTTTGCCCAGGGAGAGTTTTTCATGCTCGGGGGGATGATGACGTACTATTTCCTCTCCGTTGCCAAACTTTCGCTTCCTGTTGCAATACTGCTTGCCATTTTGCTCACCACGGTAGTGGGCGTACTTTTTGAACGCCTGGCGATCCGTCCTCTCAGAAATGCCTCTCCGCTTATTCTCGTTATCATAACCATCGGGGCAAGTATTCTTATCAGAGGAATCGCCATGCTCATCTGGGGGAAAGATACCCATGCCCTCCCCATGTTTTCCGGGAGTAAACCGATTGTGATTGGCGGGGCGACACTTCTTCCCCAACACCTCTGGATCTTCGGAATTACTCTATTCATCATTATCGTCAATCGCTTCTTTTTCTATCACACCGTCAACGGCAAGGCGATGCGTGCCTGTTCCCATAATCGTCGGGCAGCCAGTCTGGTTGGGATTGATGTGAAGCGCATGGTCCTTTTTGCTTTTGCGATCAGCTCGGCCATGGGATCCGTAGCCGGCATCATCTCCGCACCCCTCACCATGACGTCCTACGATGTGGGAATCATGCTCGGTTTGAAAGGTTTTTGCGCGGCCATCATCGGCGGAATGAGCAGCGGCATTGCAACAGTCTTCGGTGGGCTCCTGCTCGGAGTGCTTGAGGCTTTCGGCGCTGGCCTTATCTCCTCGGGATACAAGGATGCCATCGCATTTATAATCCTTCTTCTTATTCTGTTCATTCGTCCGCACGGGCTCTTTAAAAAGGCTGAAACAGAAAGGGTCTGACATAATCATGGGTACAGAAAGACACGTTCTGCTGAAATATATGCTCTTCTCCGCTGCCGTGCTGGTGGCACCGGTTTTTTTCGCCGGCGGTTATTTGCTGAATGTACTGGTATTCGTGGGAATCAATACCATGCTGGCGTTGGCACTCAACCTCCTTCTCGGTTATGCCGGCCAGATTTCCCTTGGGCAGGCAGCATTTTTCGGTCTGGGGGCCTATATTTCGGGCGTTGCGACCGCCACGTATGGAATGAACCCATGGACTGCACTTGTCCTTGCAGCTGTTGTTGTGGGATTCATTGCCTTTGCTATTGGTTTTCCCATCCTGAAGCTCAAGGGTCATTATCTTGCCATGGCAACCCTTGGATTCGGTATTATTATCTATATCCTGTTCAATGAAACGATTGACCTTACCGGTGGGCCTTCCGGCCTGAGCGGCATTCCTTATTTTTCCGTTGGCGAGTTCCAGTTCGATAGCGACATGAAGAACTACTTTCTCATCTGGAGCTTTGCCCTGGTAATGATTCTGTTTTCGGTAAACCTGGTGAATTCCCGCATTGGGCGAGCGCTTAGGGCAATTAACGACTCGGAGGTCGCTGCCCGTGTTATGGGTGTCAATGCCAGGCTTTTGAAAGTGCAGGTTTTTACTCTTTCCGCGGTCTTTTCTTCGGTTGCGGGAAGTCTCTATGCCCATACCATGTCGTTCATCTCTCCTGCTTCCTTCGGCTTTAATTTTTCCGTTGAACTGCTGACCATGGTTGTCATCGGCGGGCTTGGTACCGTGTACGGTTCTTTCCTGGGAGCGGCTTTGCTCACTTTGCTTCCCGAGTTCCTGAGAACCCTGCAGGATTATGATATCGTTTTCTATGGTCTTCTTCTGGTTCTCATGACCATGTTCATGCCTGGCGGGTTGGTGAGAATCCCCGCCACGATTAAGCTTTTCCTTGCTAAATTCAAAGTGAGGAGGCCGGGAAATGCTTAGGGTCGAAAATGTTACCCAGGTTTTCGGTGGTGTCACCGCACTCAAGGACGTATCCTTTTCCGTTGCCAAAGGCGAGATCAAGGGAGTCATCGGCCCAAACGGCGCCGGCAAAACAACGCTCTTCAATATAATAACGGGAATTTATCGTCAGACCTCGGGGAATGTCTTTCTTTCGGACAAGAAGATTAGCCTTTTTCCGCCGGAGCGGCTGGCCAGGCGAGGCATGGTCCGCACCTTTCAAAACGTCGAATTATTCGGCAGGATGACGGTACTGGAAAATGTTATGATTGGCCTCCATACCAAGAGCCGCAGCGGCATTCTATCGTCGGCTTTGAAATTGCCCGGTGTCATTCGTGAAGAACGTCACATTCGCCAAAAGGCACTGGAATGCCTTGAATTCGCAGGGATTAAGGAGCATGTTTCTGATACGTCAGAAAATCTGCCATTCGGCAAATGCCGACTGTTGGAAATTGCCCGGGCAATGGCTCTCGAACCGGGAATTATTCTGCTCGATGAGCCTGCCGCAGGACTCAATGCGCACGAGACCGCAGATCTGGGGCAACTGATTGAAAGAATCCGCGGCACTGGAGTAACTGTCGTACTTGTGGAACATGACATGGAACTGGTCATGGATATCTGCGATTCGATTATGGTGCTTAATCTCGGTGAAAAACTTGCAGAGGGAACGCCCCGTGAGATACAGGAAAACCAGAAGGTCATTACGGCCTATCTTGGTGAGGATTGAGAGTACATATCTGACTACATGGTGCCCTATCTTCCATTTTTGGTGATGTAAATGCTGAAAATTACAAATATAAATACCTATTACGGCCAGGTTCATGCGCTGAAGAATGTTTCCCTGCATGTGAATGCCGGGGAAATCGTTTCCCTGATCGGCGCCAATGGTGCCGGCAAAACGACGATCCTCAACTCGCTCTCGGCCGTCACGCCACCTAGAGATGGGGAAGTAACCTTCCTAGGTGTCTCACTCAGCAATCTCTCTCCTGACCGGATTGTCGAGATGGGCATTTCCCAGGTCCCCGAGGGTAGACAGGTTTTCAAGGATTTCTCCGTGGCTGACAATCTTGAACTCGGAGCCTATCTCCGCTTTCGAGGCCGTGAGGGAAGGGCGACAATTAAAAAAGATATTGATGAAATGTTTGCTCTTTTCCCGCAACTCTCTACAAGAAAGGACCAGATGGCGGGTACGCTTTCCGGAGGCGAACAGCAAATGCTCGCAATCGGGAGGGCTCTGATGGCAAAACCAAAACTGCTTCTTCTTGACGAGCCGTCCATGGGGTTGGCTCCACTCGTGGTTCAGGATATCTTCCGGGTCATAACAGCTCTTAGAGAGGAAAAGGGGACATCCGTCCTCCTGGTGGAGCAGAATGCCAAGGCTGCCCTGAAGATTGCCGACCGTGGGTATGTGTTGGAAACAGGTAAAGTAATACTTGAAGAAAAGGCTTCTGAGTTGTTGGAAAATAAAGAGGTTCAACGCGCCTATCTCGGTAAAGAAAAGAAGGAAATCTGGGAACGGTAAAACTACTTTGAGGACACGCTATGAAGATTTGGGATCCTTTGTATGAATGCATGCCGCGGGAAGACTTGGAGCAGTTGCAGCTTGAAAGATTGCAGGCAACCCTGAACCGCGTATATAAGTCAGTCGCCTGCTACAAGAAGAAATTCGACGAAGCGGGTATCAATCCCGAGGAGATTCGTTCCCTCGACGATCTGGCTCAGCTTCCCTTTACCACCAAGGAAGATCTCCGGCTAAACTATCCCTATGGAATGTTTGCGGTTCCTCTTC
>JAQUHM010000327.1 GCA_028683595.1 Geobacteraceae bacterium
GTGCTTCCAGGTTCGTCAGGGAGAGCTTTTCGGCTTCCTCGGCCCTAACGGCGCCGGTAAGACCACCACTATCAATTTGTTAACCGGGCTTGCCAGGCCAGATTCGGGAGAGATTCGAGTCGGAGGCCTGGACTGTGCGAGAAATCCGAAAGCGGCCCAGCATCTGATAGGCGTCGTTCCAGACGAGAGCAACCTCTATCCCGAGTTGTCCGGCTTCGATAATCTCTGCTTCTGCGCTGCGTTGTACGGCATGCGCAAGGACGAGCGCTGTGCCCGGGCGAGGGAACTGCTGGATACCTTCGGTCTGAAGGGAGCAGGTGACCGCAGATGCGCGGGGTATTCCAGGGGAATGAAACGCAAGCTGACCATTGCCGCCGGGATCATCCATAATCCGCGAGTTTTGTTCCTTGACGAACCCACTACCGGCATCGATGTGGCCAGCGCCCGCCACATCAGACAACTCGTTGCGGACCTTCACCAGACCGGAACAACCATCTTCCTGACCACGCATTACATCGAAGAGGCCGAACGGTTGTGTGAGCGCATAGCGTTTATCGTGCGGGGACGTATCGTCAAGATCGACACGGTCGCCGACCTCCTGCAGCCGGTCAGGGAAAAGCATGTGATGGTGATTTCCGTCTCTGCCGCAGATCTGCTTGCGTGCGAAAACCTCGCCTCGGCCTTTCCTTTGCTTCGCTTCCAGCCCCTTGCCGAAGGGCGGATTCGCGTCGAGTCGCCGGACCCCATCCGTGTCGGTCCGCTGGTATGCTTCATGGAGGATCATGCTATCGAGGTGATGGAAGCCCGGTTGACACATCCCTCACTGGAGGATGTATTCGTCAGGATTACCGGCATCGAGGCAGACGCCATGACAAAGGAAAGGGGAGCAGGCCGCTCATGAGACGATGGATCGCTTTCTGGAATATCCTGCTCAAAGACATGCGGGCCTATTATCTCAAGCCTCCGAACATCAGCTGGGGAATGCTCTTTCCCCTTGCGTGGACGGGAATGTTTTTCATCAGGTCGGGCAGAGGCTTGGAGAGTGTTCTTTCACTGCTTCCGGGTCTTGTCGCGATTTCAGTTCTGTTCGGCACCACATCCATGCTGGCGGTTACCGTCACTTTCGAGAAAAAGAGCCGCTCGTTCGAGCGCCTTCTGCTCGCGCCTGTTCCGCTGGAGCTGCTTATGCTGGCAAAGACGGGCGGAGCGATACTTTTCGGTGTCGCCAATGCCTGTGTCCCGTTTGTTCTCGCCTTGTTTATCACTGATCTTTCAGACGTTTTATGGTTGCCCCTTGTACCTGCAGTAGTTGCGATAGCAGTGGTTTCGACGTTTTTGGGACTCTTTATCGCGGTTTCCGTAAGCGAGGTCTTTGAAGCCCAGACATTTTCAAACTTTTTCCGCTTCCCGATGATTTTTCTCTGTGGTCTCTTCTTTCCCGTGGAGGCGCTTCCCTTTTTTCTGCGTCCGGTTTCATATCTGCTTCCCTTGACCTATGGCGTCGACATTCTTCATGGCGCAATAAATGGGCGGAATACCATGCCCCTTAGCCTGGATTTTTCGGTTTTGTGCATGTATTGCGTCGCGCTGTTCTCTTTCAGTCTGAGGGGGATAAACAGAAAGTGGATAACCTGACGGATTTTTGTAAATACTCTTTCGTCCCCCACCCCCCTAATTTTCAAGGGTGGAGCTGTGATTTGTCGCCATCAGGCGCCATTTTGCACAGGAGAATTCAAATGTGCAGTGAACACATGGAACCGGACTACTCGGACGTTGTGGAATATGAACGGAGCAGCGGCGCAGAACATCACCACCGGGGGAAGTCTTCCGAAGGTATGCTGGACAAGGCCGCCATCCTTACCGGTCTTGGGATTCGCAGCGGACAAAGAGTCCTTGATGCCGGCTGTGGAAACGGTTATATGGCGAAGGAGTTCTCGCGAACTGTCGGAGCTATGGGAAAAGTCCAAGCCCTCGACCCCGACAAAGTCGCCATTGCTAAGCTTCGGCGCGAAACCGAAGGAACGAATATCGAGGCTTTTGTGGGAGATATTACGACAGAATCGCACCTGGTAGAGTCCTCGCTTGATCTGGTATACCTATCCACGGTATTCCATGGCTTCACGACTGATCAGGTCGGGGGCTTCGAGCGGGAAGTGCGCCGCATCCTCAAACCCGGCGGCAGATTGGCGGTTGTCGAGATAATTAAGTGTGATACCTCCTTCGGTCCCTCCCTTGACAGGCGCTACTCTCCCGAAGAACTGAAGGGTGTCCTAGATCTGTTTCCGCTCGCCACGGTTCCTGTTGGGGAATACTTCTATATGCAGCTTTTCGAAAACCCGGTAAAGGATTGAACGGGTTCAGTGGACGATGAAAAGGTAGTGGACGCTACCTCCAACAATGAACACGAAAGGGTCTCCTGCATGCCGGATAAGATTATCGATAAATCATTACAGGGTGAGCTTATTTCTCCTGATGAAATAGCGTTTCTACTTCAAGTGCCCCTATTTTCGGAAGGATCGGCTAAGATCATTGCCGCTTCCCGGCGGAAAAGCGAACTGGCCTGCGACAGGATGGCCGAAGTGCACACCCAGATCGGACTGAACATTGCGCCCTGTCCCAAAAACTGCGCCTTTTGCGCTTTTGCAGAAAAGAACAAGGTCTTTGCCACTGCGTCACAACTGTCGGTAGAAGAAGCCGTCGCTTCGGCAATGCGGTTCGAACAGGACGGGGCCAATGCGATCTATGTGATGGCAACCGCTGATTACCCGTTCGCAAAGTATGTCGAAATCTCGCGGGAGATACGCACAAACTTGAAAGCAGAAACCGTGCTGGTCGCCAACGTGGGAGACTTCAATATCAGGCAGGCGCGGCTTTTGAAGGATGTCGGCTATTCCGGAATCTATCATGCTGTTCGTCTCGGTGAGGGTTGCGTTACCTCCCTGTCCGTCGAACAGCGATTGCGCACCATGAAAAATGCGCGGGAGGTCGGGCTGTCGGTGGGAACCTGCGTCGAGCCGGTCGGGCCGGAACACAGTATCGAAGAGCTGGTCGAAAAGACCATCATTACCCGAGAGGCATCTCCCTGTTTCAGCGGTGCGGCCCGTCGAATACCGATACCGGGAACCGAGCTGGCTCCGCACGGAATGCTGAGCGAGGCAAGAATGGCGCATATTCTGGCTGTTGTCCGGCTGGCAGTCGGTTGCGACACTCCCGGCAACTGCACCCATGAGCCGAATGTTATCGGTGCGGCAGCGGGTGCCAATCTACTGTGGGCCGAATCCGGATCGAATCCCCGGGATACAGCGGAAAAGACCCAAGATAAGCGGGGAATGACGGTTCAGGACTGCATAGAGGTGTTTCGCGAAGCGGAATGGCAGGTCTTGCAGGGGCCATCGAGATGGTATCCCAGGTAAGAGCCATACTTGTCTGTTCCATACGATAGAAAACAGGGAGGTTAACCGGATGATCGTATATGGGCCAGTTCCTTCGAGAAGACTGGGGCGCAGTCTCGGGATCAACAATATCCCGCCAAAGGTGTGCACCTATTCCTGTGTTTACTGCCAGGCGGGCAGAACTACTCATCTCCAGGTTGAGCGCAGCCCATTCTTCAGCCCGGATGAGATCGCTGCTGAAGTCTCCAGGAGAATCAGGGAACTGCACGAGAACGGAGAGCAGATCGATTATCTCTCGTTTGTCCCGAATGGCGAGCCGACCCTTGACGCAAATCTCGGCCAAACCATAAAA
Source organism: Geobacteraceae bacterium (assembly GCA_028683595.1). Taxonomy (GTDB): domain Bacteria; phylum Desulfobacterota; class Desulfuromonadia; order Geobacterales; family Geobacteraceae; genus RPRC01. Next base: position 3,745 of record JAQUHM010000327.1, read on the forward strand.
CTTCTCAAGCCCTTGGGGGTCAGGATTGCGGTGATTACCAACGCATCGCTCCTGTGGAGCGCTGATGTGCGGGAAGATCTCGCAAAAGCCGACTGGGTGTCCCTTAAAATCGATTCGGTACGGGAGGATGTCTGGCGCAAGCTGAACAGGCCTCATCCGACACTTCGCCTCCCCGCCGTCCAAGAGGGGATGCTTGCCTTTGCCGGCAAGTTTCGGGGCGAACTGGTTACGGAGACGATGCTCGTCAAGGATGTCAACGACTCCGAGGACGATCTGAAACAAATTGGAAGCTTTCTGGTGAAAATGAAACCAGCGCGGGCTTATCTCTCTGTTCCCATTCGTCCTCCTGCGGAACGGTGGGTTGCACCACCCATAGAAGGCCCGGTAAACCGGGGTTTCCAGATCCTCCTTGAGAGTGGCGCCGCTGTGGACTTGCTCGTTGACTATGAGGGAGACGCCTTCTCCTCAACCGGAGATGCCGGGGAGGAACTACTGTCAATTACCGCCGTCCACCCCATGAGGGAGGATGCAGTAAAGGCGTTTCTCATACAGGCAAATCAGGATTGGCAGACGGTGCAGGATTTGATCGAGAGCGGGCGTCTAGCCGAAATTGAGTACAAAGGCAACAGGTTCTATCTGAGGAAATTCAGTGAA
>JAQUHM010000328.1 GCA_028683595.1 Geobacteraceae bacterium
GGAAACCAGGTTATGATAGGGGGCTTCGGTTTCACGCCAGGGGGGGGGGCGGGGGTTGGCATGGTAGCGGGAGTAGATCTTGGTACGAAACCGTTGAATAGCCTCCTGGCTCAGGTCTGTCTGAATGGTTTCTCTCCGGATTGTGTCTGTTCTGTTCATGGTTGACCGGATTCTGTTCGATTGTTTCCGGTTGGAAACGGGAAGTTGTCATTATGGTGTGGTATCGTTGCAACGTGAGCAGGAATTGGCCTGGGTAAACAGTCTCTCGTGTCCCGTTACATTGATCATGGTGGTCATTTAAACACCAAAAAGGGCATTTGCCGGTGAGTCTCGATTCGAATGATACTACAGAAATTCGACTGCTGACTACACGAATTAAGAGTGCTGTGGTATTCTTTAAAAATTATTTCCATCAGGCACGTCACTAAAAGGATTGGGCTGGAACTTTCCCGAAGCCTCTCGTAATCGGTCATCACCTTTCACACAGTTGTGTCAGCATGCTGGGTTCAGGCGATTTCCGTCCTCACTTCATTGTGCGCTGAAGCCGTACGAGAGACTCCGTGAAAGCCCCAGCCCAGCGAGAAGTGGGGGTGTATGAGAAGTGAAAACAGGAGACGTCTGGACCTGGCCTTGGCAGCAGTCTGTGCCAGTTGCCCCCTTTGCCGACATGCCCGCCGGAAACCGGATGGGCTGGCGAGTCGGATTGTGCGGCGAGTCGAAGCGCGGTATTGTCCGTTTTGCCGCGCCTACGCCCGAGTTGCCCAAAGGGCTGGCCGTGAAGTTTCATAGTCTGCCGATTGCACAGGCAGACTCAGGGTGATATGTCAGGTACTTTCTGGAGAACCTCCTATGCTAGTGAAAATAATTTCCGGAGGTCAGACCGGTGTGGATCGGGCGGCTCTGGACGCCGGTCTCGCGAGCGGAATTGCGGTTGGAGGATGGTGCCCGGCCGGTCGGCGTGCGGAGGACGGGATGATCCCTGAACGGTATCCCCTGCTCGAGCTCGACTCCCCGGATTACACCGCGAGAACGGAAAAGAATGTCGTCGATTCCGATGCCACCCTGGTCTTGAACCTTGGGGACCTGGCCGATGGCACGGCGTTGACTGTCCAATTGGCGCGGAAACACCGCAAGCCGCTCCGTGTTGTGCAGCTGGACGGGGATGCGGACCCAGGGGCTGTGGCTGAATGGCTCCGCAAGCTGGGGGTGAAGGTGCTGAACATCGCTGGTCCACGCGAGTCAAAGCGTCCGGAAGTTTACGAACGTGCATTGCAGTTCGTGCGGCAACTTCTGCAAGAAGGGTAACCGCACGGGCTATCGGCTTTTCTATAATCTGTTGAGGAGGTTCCTATGGAAACGGTGCCCAGATCTGCGAATGATCTGCTGAGCCTGTCCGGTAGCTACTGGAGTGCCTGCGCTCTGCATGCCGGGGTCAAACTTGATCTCTTTACACCTCTTTCCGCTTGTTCCTTCACTGCATCAAAACTGTCCGAACTGGTCGAGTGCGATGTCCGAGGACTCACGATGCTGCTCCATGCCCTTACGGCCATGGGCTTACTGGAAAAACACGATGATTCCTTTCTGGTTTCAGGCATTTCAGCCGAATTCCTTTCCCGCACCTCTCCGCGCTACCTTGGCCATATCCTGCTCCATCACCACCACCTGATGGCTTCCTGGGCCCACCTGGATGAGGCTGTCCGGGGCGGAGGACCGATCCGGGAGCGCTACTCCCATGGGGATGAGAAAGAATTGCGGGAAAGCTTCGAGATGGGGATGTTCGACCTTGCCATGCAGATTGCGCCGCGGATCGTTCCCCAGATTGACCTCGATGGCCGTAAACGCCTGCTGGATCTAGGTGGAGGTCCCGGAACCTATGCCACACATTTCTGTCAGCACAACTCCGGCCTTTCCGCCGTTGTCTTCGATCTTCCCTCTACCCGCCCCTTTGCCGAAAAAACAATAGAGAGTTTCGGCCTTTCTGAACGGATTTCCTTTGTTCCGGGGGACTTTCTTGCTGATCCTCTGGAAGGATCCTTTGATGTTGCCTGGCTTTCCCATATTCTGCATGGGGTGGGGGCCGCAGAATGTGCTGCGGTATTGGGAAAGGTGAATGCGGCGCTTGCTCCTGGAGGGATGATCCTTATTCAGGAGTTTATTCTGGACGATACCCTGGATGGGCCGATATTCCCGGCACTTTTTTCCCTGAATATGCTGCTTGGCACCGGGAAAGGCCAAGCCTATTCCTGGAGACAGCTGGAGGATATGCTGGCGACTGCGGGTTTCCTGGATTTGCGACGGTTATCCCTGCAGCTGCCTAACGGGGCGGGGGTACTTGCTGCCGTCAGGGCGTGACGCTATACTTCCACGCAGGAAAGGAATCTACAATAAAACAAAAGCCCCGGAGATCTTCTTCGGGGCTTTTGCTTTCTAGGCAGTAAGTCTCTCCATTGCTTCGCGATACTTTTTCGCCGTTTTTTGAATGATCTCTTCCGGCAGCGGAGGGGCGGGGGCCGTCTTGTCCCAGTCGAGGGTCTCCAGGTAATCGCGCAGGAATTGCTTGTCAAAGCTGGGTTGAGAACATCCCGGGCGGTAGCTGTCCTTTGGCCAGAAGCGGCTGGAGTCGGGGGTGAGGCATTCATCTATGATAATCAACTCTCCGCCACAGATGCCGAATTCGAACTTCGTGTCAGCGATGATGATGCCTCTGCTATCGGCAATATCCCGAGCCTTGCAGTAGATGTCGATGGTTGCCTTGCGGGCCTGCTCTGCGATGTCTTTCCCGCACAGTTCCACCATCTTTTCAAAGGGGATGTTTTCGTCGTGGTCGCCGAGTTCCGCCTTTGTGGAGGGTGTGAAAATGGGTTCATCCAGGCGAGAAGACTCGGAGAGACCCGGGGGCAGGGTGATGCCGCAGACGGCCCCTGTTTCCCGGTACTCCTTCCAGCCGGACCCGGCCAGATACCCCCGGACGATGCACTCTACCGGCAGGGGGCGGGCCTTTTTTACCAGCATGGAGCGGCCTTCCAGAATGTCTGCGTATTTGGCGCAGTCGGCGGGGAATTCCCTGACATCGGTTGCAATGAGATGATTGGGAATGATGTCTTCCATCAGGCGGAACCAGTGGGCGGAAATTTGGGTAAGAACCCTTCCCTTGCCTGGTATCCCTTCGTTCATAATCACGTCAAAGGCGGAGATCCTGTCGGTGGTTACGATGAGGAGAGCATCGCCAAGGTCATAGATGTCGCGAACTTTGCCGCGTGCTGCCAGCGGAAGGTCGGGGAAGTCGGTTGAAAGAACGAGCTTTGTCAAAGGGGCCTCCTGTTTGTCCGTAGAAATAGAGCGGGGATGCCAAACGGCATCCCCTTGAGTAGTATATATCGGTTGTGGTGTGGAAGCAAACGATAGTTTAATCAGTCGTCAAGGCCGGATTGATAACGATCTTGGCTTTATCCCGGAGGCCTTTCAGCCAAGCTTCCTGCGCCTCTTGCTGCTTTTTCGGAAGTAGTATCTCCCGGATCTTTTCCTTTTCCTGGATGAAACTGCCACGGTCTGCCTCGATCCTTTGCTTCAGGCGAATCGCGTACCAGCGGCCATTAATAGCAAATGGCGTCGCGGCAACGGCTGCAGCAGGAGTCAGCTGAAATGCCGCTTCCATGGCATCCTTCGATGTGCCGATCTGAGGAATCTTCCCATCGTTTGAGTAGGTGAAGCTTTCTGTTGTCTGAAGTTTTCCCGAGAATGTGTTGTTCCGCATATTCTGCAAGGCTTCTTCGGCCTTTTTCCGTGCCAATTCAACGGATTTCTGGTCGAGCAGCCTTTTCTCCACTTCTCCTCTGACTTTTGCCAGGGGGGGGGCAACGGAAGGGTTTCTCACCGTTACCTTGAAGATATAGACCCCTTTCGATGTTTCCACTGGACCGCCCAATTCGCCTTGTTTCGTGGCAAAAGCCTTTTTGATGACGTCAGACTCTCCTGCCAATGCTGCCGGAGGTTTCTGCAGGGTAAAGAGCGATGTCTCGGCAACCGGCACATCGAGCATGCGGGCGGCTGCGGCGAGATCATTGGTCGCCAGGTTCTTGTTGAGAGCAATGGCTACTTTTTCATAGGCCTGTTTTGCCGCTTTGAACTTGAGGGCGTCTTCTTTTGCGCGCTCTTTCACTTCTTCGAAAGGAAGTATCCCACCTTTGCCCTGGTAGCGGTCGATATTTTTCTGATAGTACGTCTGGATTTCATCATTGCTTACGGTGAGCGTAGTCATGAGCTTGGCCGGATTCAGCAGCACGTAGTCGAGTTTGATTTCTTCCTGGGTCCTGAATTCCTTTTCATGCTGTTGAAGGTATGAGGTCAGTTCCTGGTCGGTTGTCGTGATGCTGTTCCTCACCTCGGCTGGGGAAT
>JAQUHM010000036.1:0-2404 GCA_028683595.1 Geobacteraceae bacterium
CATCAAAGAAGGTGCTCTTGATGGAATTCAGGAGGGAGAGGAGTGGTACATAACCCGTAACTCGCTGGATTGTTTCCAGTCCCATGGAGGCAATGCCCAGGCTCAGATCAAGTGCCGAACCTCATGTGGCGGCAACTGCGGAAATCACTGAGCATATCCGGCGGCAACGAGTATTGTTTCATACCGGTTTCTCTCCTCTGCCTGAGGAGGAGAGGATTCTTTTGTGCGTACAGCAAGAGTTGCAATGTCTGGGGTGTGTTTGTTCCTCCTTCGCTGCAGACGTAAGGGTCTTGACCAATGCCGGCAGACGTAGTAAGTGTAACAATTACGTAACTACGTAACTACGTGACTGCGGGATTCCATGCATACCTATCTCGATAAAATTTTCGGCTCACGTCTCAGGGCAAAGCTGATTGGTTGGCTGTTCAGTCATACAGAGGAAAAATTCTTTGTCAGTCAGCTGGCAGAGCTTCTGGACGAAAAGACCGCCAGTATCAGCCGCGAGCTTTCACGGCTCAATCTGGCCGGAATCCTCCTGTCGAGTCGACAGGGGAAACGCAAGAACTTCCGAGCCAATCCTTCCTTTTTCTTTTTCCCTGAACTGAAAAGACTGGTGCTGAAGACCGTTGGTGTACCCGGTCAACTGAGTCAGCTCCTCACGCATCTTTCCGGTGTGCGTCACGCATTTCTCTACGGTCCCTATGGCCGGGGGGATGAAGAGGTTGGCAGCGATATCGACCTCATGATCATCGGGGATATTGACTATGATACGCTGGACGAATTGCTGGAAGGGCTCGAACGACGATTGGATTTGACGGTCAACTGTATTGTTTACGGACCTGAGGAATTTGATGAAAAAGTGAAAGCCGGAAACCGTTTTCTCCTCGATGTGCTGGAGGACGATTTCATCATGCTCATTGGGCGCCGCGATGATCTCGTGATTTCCTGATTCCGTGAGTACCTATCTGCATGATCTGTAGCTTTAGTGCAGGCAGTCTTCTGCTGCCTAGCCAACTTTACGTCCGGCTTGTGCAGCACAAAGAAATACTCTATTTTTTCTCCTTGAACACTGTTTGCCGTCATTCCATCAGGAAAACGGTGAAAGGGTTCACCTCCATGCTTCCCTTGTCGATGTCACTGTTAAATTCCGCCCCTTTGGTACCTTTTCGATTCGATGCTTCTTTGCGTGAATTTCTTGCAGATGATGGAAAGTTTGTTACGATTTGGTAATTGAACCAAAGAAATGAAGGGGGTGAAAAAGGCGGAGTATTCCTGTGCAGCCGGAATGGAGTCTGAGAGCTCATTCACGGGCAGATTCTTATGCGTCATGAGTACAAAGGGGAACGGACTATGACGGAAAACGAAAAGGAAATGATCGAAAAGCTGGTCGATGAAGCGGAAATTTTACTTGAGGAAGATTATGTAAAGAAAGACCTGAAGGAAAAGCGGGGCGTAAACAAACAAACCCTCTATGATGGATCGAAAAAGCTCAAGCACACTATTCCCAAAGGAAAACAGCAGAAATAATCCCCATTATTTCACAGAGTACGGCGGTATCCCCGGCTCGAATTGTTCGGGGAAAAGGAGCATTGGCATATGGCGATTGTGAGGTATAACCCGATGCGGGAATTGCGCGGCATGCAAGAGCAGATGAACCGACTCCTGGATTTGGCTTGGAATCGTGAACCGGGCGAGGAGTTGCGGGAAGGAGTCTGGCAACCGCTCGTCGATATCTTTGAAAATGATGAGGCGGTTGTCATCAGGGCTGAACTGCCGGGTGTTGAACAGGATGCTATCGAGGTCAAGATAGAGGGTGCAACCCTGACAATCCGTGGAGAAAGGAAGCAGGATGCAGAGGTTCGGAAGGAGAACTACCACCGGATCGAAAGATACTACGGGCCGTTTCAGCGAAGCTTCCTGCTACCTCAGACAATTGACCAGGAAAAGGTAAACGCTGCCTGCGACAAGGGAGTACTGACAATCACCCTGCCGAAGAAAGAACTCATCAAGCCCAAACAAATTACCGTAGAAGTGAAATAATTTTGCTGAGTTACACATGGAGAAGAACAGGCCGGAGAAATCCGGCCTGTTTATTACAACTTTGGTGTGGTTATTCTAAAGATAGGGTGAAAGGAGCTTTGCTGCCCCGTCCCTGAGCTTCTCAGGCAAGGGTCGGCCATCCATTTCAGCGAGGCTGATTTCGCGTGACCGGGAAAGAGACTCCAGGTAATGCTTTTCCAGCATGCCGTTGAAGTGGCAGTCGTAGGTTTCCAGATTCAGTTCAAAATTGAGTCTGAGGCTACGTGGGTCGAGATTGGCTGAGCCGATGAGGCTCCAGAAACCATCAACAATAAAGAGTTTGGTGTGTACGAAGGGTGGCGGTTGATAATAAATGCGGATTCCG
>JAQUHM010000036.1:2414-18538 GCA_028683595.1 Geobacteraceae bacterium
TTGGAGCAGCTCCCAGAGATAGGAGCGTGTTGCCCAGTGAACCAGGGGAAGATTGTTGCAGTCCGGCAGGATAATGGAGATAGCCACCCCTCGCAGGGCAGTTGTGATCAGGGCCGAGATTAGTGCGCGGTCGGGAATGAAATAGGGTGTCATGATCTGCACACGCTCACCGGCGCAGGAAAGAGCCCCCATGATAATCCAGGAGAGTTTACGGAATTCCTTATCTGGTCCGTCAGCAATGGCCCTCACCAGTGACGTGCCTGCTGTTGCCAAAGGAGGGAAGTAACGTCTATCGTCGAGAAGGTCACCTGTTACGAAAAACCAGTCTTCCAGAAAAACCTTCTGCAGGTCGGTCACCACTGGTCCTTCAATCCTGAAATGCATATCCACCACAGGGGAGGAAGTTTCCGGTTGCCCGACCATGTGGCGACCGCCGATGTTCATCCCGCCGCTGAATCCCACGGTTCCGTCAATGACCAGTATCTTCCGGTGGTTTCTCAGATTGAGCCGTCCCCCTTGGCGTATGGGCAAAAAGCGTGCGATCTGAACTGAAGACCCTTGCAGGAGCTTCCGGGCCGTGGGATGGGAATATTTTTCACCCAGTCCGTCTACGATGACTCGGACCTCGACCCCGCGTGCGGCAGCGGTAACCAGTGCCTCGACGAAGGTTCGGCCGGTTCTGTCGCCATCAAAGATGTAGGTGCTTAGATGGACGGTTTCGCGGGCCGTTTCAATAGCCTCCAGCATGGCGGGATATACCTGTTCGCCATTATGGAGTGAAAAAAGTCTGTTGCCTGGCGTGAGGGGGGTGGTGACGATCCGGTCGGACAGAAGTCGAAGTTCCTTCATGTGTGAGGTGTCGCAAGGGATAATCGGAGAGGCTTCTGCCTGACTTGAAACCTGAAATGCACCGTAACCGGAGAGGCGGCGACCGGTTTCCTGCCAGCGTCGGGCTCTGCGTCTAATGCGGTTGATACCCAGGAGCCAGTAAAGAAAGGGGCCGATCAGGGGGAGCGTGAGAGAAACCACAATCCAGCCCAGTGCGGAGCGGGGGTCTCGCTTCATGAGCAGAGCATGACACGCTGCCAGCAGGGAGAGTGTTCCTGATGCTCCGAATGCCATGGTCCAGAGTAACGTGTCCAAGGGGCTCCCGTGCGAACAGTGATGCTGACTCTTTTTGCAGAGGATAGCGCAAGCCCTGAAGTGAGGTCAAGGTATATTCAGGCGTTGTTTTTCCGAGGTCGTGCTGATGGAAAGAAAAAAGGGATGGGGTTTTTGCCCCATCCCTTTTTTTCTTCTTATGCAGTGAAACGAATTATTTCACAACGCTTTTTGCCAATTCCAGGGCAACATCCTTATAGGGGTTGGCATACAGAATGATAAGGCAGATGACCAGAACGTAGATCGCCAGGGACTCGATCATGGCGAGACCAATCATCATAGTGGTCAGAAGTTTACCGTAAACTCCCGGGTTGCGTGAGGTGCCGTCGAGGGCTCCCTTGATTGCGTGTCCCATACCGATGCCCGGTCCGATGACCCCAATCCCCATGCCGATACCTGCTGCAAGAATACAAATGGTGATAAATAACATCCGTTGCTACCTCCTGTTTATTGTTTATTCCTAAACAGTATAGGAAATGAAAGAACGATACTTTTAATGGGCATCTTCCAGAGAACCCTGAATGTAAATGGTTGACAGCAACATGAAGACAAAGGTCTGGAGGAATGAAACCAGAACACCCATCAACATCATGGGAAGCGGCACGAGGAACGGTACCAGCCCAAAGAAGATCAGCAGGATCAGTTCATGGCCGTTCATGTTGCCGAAGAGACGGAATGAGAGGGAAAGGGGACGACTCAGGTGTCCGATGATCTCTACCGGAAGCATGATCGGCGCCAGCCACCAGACTGGTCCCATGAAGTGCTTGAAATACTTAATCCCGTGATTCCGGACTCCGACCACGTGTGTGAAGAAAAATACGATAAGTGCACAGGCGGCAGTGGTGTTAAGGTTTGCCGTCGGTGGGAAAAAGCCTGGTATCAGTCCCAGCAGGTTGCATGTCAGTATGAAAAAGGCGAGGGTCGCAATGAGAGGGAAAAATGGTCTTCCCTTTTCGCCCATGTTGTCCACAATCATTGTCTCAATGCCGCCGATGAAAATCTCCATGAAATTCTGGAGTTTTCCCGGAACCTTAGAGATACGTGCCCTGATCACGAGGGAAAGGACGATGAGGATCGCCATGACCAGCCATGCGTGGACAATGGCATCGATACCGGCTTCGCTGGTGAAGGGTAATGGAAACGATGCAAAGGGCTCTGTGAGCGAGGAAAGGAGTTCTCTGCAGAACTGGAGAAACAGATAAGGATGAACCATTTGTATGCTAACCTCCTTTGAGGGTTGCCATATAGACGGTAAGGACGGTGATGGTAACCACCAAGACCGAAAGTCCCAGCAACAGACCGAATATATTGATTTTAACGTAAATTATCAGAATTGAAACTATTACCGCCAGAATTGCCAGCCGGAGTGCATAGCGTGCCTGAGCGAACCTTACTGCCTGATGGGCAGGTAATCTCATTGCACGCTGAAGGGTCCGGTACAGCCAGTGGCAGTTAGCGATTGCCGCAAGCCCCCCCGTGATAACCCCGAAGGCAAATGAAGCAGAAATGAAGTACAGGCCACTTACGGCGAGTAGTACCAGCAGCAATGAACTGCCGATGGACAGGATGGCGAAAATATTATTTTCGTCTATTTTCACCGGGCTCACTGTTCCTGATTTCTTTTCCTATTATTACATAAATATTGCGAAAAGCCGCGATGATGCCGATAGCGAGGAAGATGAAAAAGAAAATGTGTTTCGTACCGAACCGGTCATCCAGAAATCGCCCGAAAATCACGCCCATTGCAATGGCCAGCACAACGGAGATACCCATGCTGGATACATGTGCGAGTATTTTTAGCAATTTCCTTTTATCATCATCCATTCGCTAGGACCTTTTATCACAGTGAAACTAAAAAAACAACCAGAATTTTCGTAATACTAAAAATCTAAGGTACGTCGATAGGTAAAATCTGGAATCGGTGCCCTTTGTTCAACGGTGATCTGTCAGCAGTGGGAGAACATTTGAAAAGGTACTAAAACCGAATTGTCTTAGATCGATCATGATACTCTCCGTGCCGGCTTACCCTTCGGCTTGTCATCCTGTCGCCAGAATTTTGAATGCATTCCGAGCTGCAACCGCTGTGCGTTCGATATCCTCCAGCGAGTGGGAGATGGAGACGAAGGCTGTTTCGAACTGTGATGGTGCCAGGTAAATTCCCTGGTCCAGCATGGCCCGGAAGTAGGTGCCGTAGGCAGCGGTATCGCACTGGGCAGCCGTTTTCCAGTCATACACCTCGTTCCTGCTGAAAAAGACGCAGAGCATACTCCCGACCCGCGTGGAGTAGATGGGGTATCCTGCTTCTGCTGCGGCAAGGGCGATGGCATCGGCAACCATGGCGCTCTTTTCTTCCAGCTGTTGATAAAAGCCCTTTTCCTGCAGGATGTTAAGTGTTGCGATCCCTGCTGACATGGCCAGCGGATTGCCGGAGAGGGTGCCTGCCTGATAGACTCCACCGGAAGGGGAAAGTAGTTCCATTATCTGGCGCTTTCCGCCAAAGGCTCCAACCGGAAGGCCGCCACCGATGATCTTGCCAAGAGTCGTGAGGTCGGGGGTAATGCCGTACAATTCCTGGGCTCCGCCATAGGCCACCCGGAAACCGGACATGACCTCATCGAAAATGAGAACAATTGCTTCCTGGTTGCAGAGGTCGCGCAGCCCTTCGAGGAAACCCTGCCGGGGCGGAACGGTACCCATGTTGCCGGCAATCGGCTCGATGATGATGCAGGCGATCTTTCCACGGTTTTCGGCAATCAGGGTTTGCACTGAATCCAGATCGTTGAATTCTGCGGTAAGGGTATGACGGGCAAAATCAGCCGGGACTCCGGGTGAGTCGGGTACGCCGAAGGTGGCGGCTCCGGATCCGGCTTTTACCAGGAGCGAATCTGCGTGGCCGTGGTAGCATCCGGCGAATTTGATGATTGCATCGCGTCCCGTATAGGCGCGCGCGAGACGGATGGCGCTCATTGTCGCTTCGGTTCCGGAGCTGACCATCCGAACCATTTCGATAGATGGTACCGCTGCAATGACCATTTCTGCCAGTTGCACCTCTAGGTCGGTGGGGGCACCGAAGCTTGAGCCTTTTTCCAGGGCTGCCGTCACGGCTGCAATTACCTTTGGATTGCAGTGACCCACGATCATTGGACCCCATGAGCCCACATAGTCGATAAATTCATTGCCGTCCACATCGAACATTTTCGAGCCGGATGCCCGCTCGATAAACAGGGGCTGGCATCCAACCGATTTGAAGGCTCGAACCGGGCTGTTGACCCCCCCGGGAATTATGGTTTTAGCTTTGTTGAATAAGAGGGATGAGCGGTCATGTTTCATGAAATCACCAATAACGTTACGATAGTTTTTAGAAATTAGCCGTTTCGGAAATCTTCGGCATAGCGGATGTAATTTTGGGCTGAATCCCTGAGTCGTTCCAATTCCTCTGCAGTCAGATCCCTTTTGTAGCGAGCCGGTGACCCGAGCCACAAGGTGCGTGGAGCAATTATTGTTCCTTCAGTGACAAGGGCGCGGGCGCCCACGAGAGATTCTTCGCCTATCACGACGTTGTCCATGACCACTGCCTGCATGCCGATGAAGGCCCCGTTGAGGATGGTGCAACCGTGAAGGGTTACGCCGTGGGCAATGGTTACGAAGTCGCCGATGTTGAGAGGGGCACCGGGGTCCTGAGGCTCTTTCCGGTGTGTCACGTGAAGTATGGATAGGTCCTGGATGTTGGTGCCTTTTCCGATCCGGACATGATTCACATCTCCGCGCACGACGGTATTATACCAGATACTGCTTAGCGGGCCTATCTCTACGTCGCCAATTACTACAGCTGTCTCGGCGATAAAGGAGGAGGGATCGACTTTCGGTATGATGCCTTTAAATGGTCGGATCATGATAAAAAACCGGTACTATATCAGTCTCGAGGCACAGCCAGCATCCGGTCTAGGGCATGTTTTGCGGGTATCCGGATGTCCTCTACCACGCGAACCTCTGGGGTCATGGTCTGTAGTGATGCAAGAATGTCTTCCAGAGAAATAAGTTTCATATTCGGACAGATAAGGGCCGGAGAGGCAAGGATGAATTCCTTGTCGGGGTTTTCCTTTTTCAGCCGATAGAGAATCCCTGCCTCGGTTCCGATGATGAATCGTTTTGCCGGACTCGTGCGACAGTAGTCATACATACCGCTGGTGGAGCAGGCGTGATCCGCAAGCGCGGAGATTGCCGGGTTACATTCCGGGTGGCAGATGAACAGGGCGTCCGGGTATTCTTCCTTGAGGCGGATGACCTCTTCGGGCCGCAGTCTTTCATGGGTGGGGCAGAAACCGTCCCAGTAATGAAAGGTTTTCGAGGAGGTCTTGGCAATAAAGCGCCCCAGGTTACGATCAGGAACAAAGAGTATTTCCTTTTCGGGAAGAGACTCGACGACACGCCCCGCGTTGGCCGAGGTGCAGCAGATGTCGGAAAGGGCCTTGACGGCTGCGGTGGAGTTTACATAAGTAACAACCGGTACGCCGGGAAAACGGGCTTTCATTTCCAGGAGGCCTTCCGCTGTCACCATGTCTGCCATGGGACAACCCGCGTCCAGGCGTGGCAGCAGGACAGTCTTGTCCGGCGAAAGGATAGATGCGGATTCTGCCATGAAATGAACACCACAGAAGACAATGACGTCTGCTTTCGTCTTTGCGGCTTCTATGGAAAGGGCAAGTGAATCTCCCGTGATGTCAGCAATTTCCTGTACCTCATCCCGCATGTAATTGTGGGCAAGCAAAACGGCGTTCCGTTTTTTCAGGAGGTCACGTATCTCATTTTTTATATCTTGTTGATACATAATATGCCTTTTCCCTGTTACGCCGTCTCGTAGATCGGCAAAATAGTTAGTTTCCATCCGGAAACGGTCCTTTTTCGCCCTGACAGCGTCAATCAGCGGTCTAGTTTGTGCGACGTACAGTAGTACGTCTCCGCACAATCCCTTGATTTCCTTGTCAGGACAAAAAAATACTCGTTTCCGAATTGGAAACCGCTAGTTTCTTATCCGGAGTTTCCGGATGGAAAATAGTTTGCAAAACATGGCAGATAGTAGCCAATGTTCGCTACTATGTCAAACTCTTTGCTCAGGCTGAGCACTTGAGCGTCGGCATTTCCACGGTTTTCTTCCAGCACCATTCAGCACAGATTCTTGACAGTCCTCGGGAAAACTACTATTATTTTTTTACGCAGAGAAGATCTCCCACTGCCGGGCCGAAAGAAAAAAATATAAGAGATTTCCTCAGCGGCTTTTTTGCTGTTCATGGGGAGAATCGACTGTAAAGCGAGGTTTATCATGTTTGGCTTCGGCATGCCGCAAATACTTATCATTCTGGCGATAGCGCTGATTATCTTCGGCCCCCAGAAACTCCCCGAACTTGCACGTACCCTTGGCAAAGCCCTGGCTGATTTCAAGCGGGCAGCAAATGACTTCAAATCTTCCATCGAAGAAGAGGCTCAGAATGAGGAAGTGCGAGAAACAGCTTTGAAAGAGGCAGAGAACGAGAAGGTTGTTCTTCCTGAGACGGATGCTCAGGTGGAACCGGGGGAGAAGATCGGCTGACCTTTTCAAAAAACCGACAATAAAAAAGGCGGATTTTTCCGCCTTTTTTATTGTCCAGGACAGTATCGGCTACAATTCTTTGAGGAGTGCCTTCACTTTTTTTGCTTCCTCGGACTTGGGGTAATCGTCCTTTAATTTATTCAGCACGTAGCGGGCGCTTTTCTTGTCGCCAATGTTCTTGAAAGACAGCCCCTGTTTCAACAGGGCTGCAGGCGCCTTGTCATTTTTGGGGTAATTTTTGATTACATCCTGAAAAGCCAGAATCGCCTGCTCGTAGTTCTTTTCGCTGTAGTATGTTTCACCGATCCAGTAGTGGCAATTGGGGATGAGCACATGATTCGGTTTTTGCTCGATAAGGCGGGTAAGAAGATCTCGTGCCTTCTGCATCTCGCCTGCCTTGAATGCGGCAAGACCTCCTTCGTAAATCCCTTCAGGGGTCGAGTCACTCGGGCTGGTTGCCGAAACTTGCTGGTCGCCGAGTTTCTGCTCCAGTTTTGCCAGCTTGTTTTCCAGGGCCGCGAGTCGTCGGTCCGATTCCTCCTTCTGGAATTTCCCGTCCTCCATGCTTTTCTGGAGAAGTATCTTCAGGTCGTCAGCCTTGCCCGACATTTCCCGCATGTCGACCCGTATAGTATCTTGAGACGCCTGCAAATCGGCTTCTCCCTTCCGAATCGTATCCATTTCCTTGCGGAGGCCCTGGAGAGATATCTGGATTTCATCGTTAGCCATCTGCCGGACACCGACCATCTCTTTTTCCAGCCGAACGATCCTTCTTCGTGCATCGTTCGTAGAGTTCTCGAGACTTTGCATATCTCCCCTTGTGGCGCATCCTGCTGCAGAACAGAGGAGTGCAAAGAGAATCACACGTTGTAGGATCACCATAGCGTACCATCTCCTTCTTTTCTAACGATTGTTTGTTCCCGGTGACTACGGATACAAAAAAGGAGCCTGCCAAGGCTCCTTTTTTGTATAGTGCCTGTATTATTTCACGATAACGAAGTCAACCCGGCGATTTTTTGCCCATGCTGCTTCGTTATGACCGGGATCAACCGGTTTTTCCTTGCCGTAACTGATGGTGTTGAGGCGGTCGGCGGGGACTCCCAGGGTAACCAGATAGCTCTTGGCTGCCTTGGCACGTTTTTCGCCAAGCGCCAGGTTGTACTCGTCGGAGCCCCGCTCGTCGCAATTTCCTTCGAGGCGGACAGTGCCGGTGGATTTCTTCATCAGCCACTGGGCATTATTCTCAAGGGCTTCGCGGGCATCCTGGCGGAGAACATAAGAATCCAGATCGAAATAGATGGTTTCAAAAGGCGTTACTGCTGTTGTGCTTTCCGTGAGAGATTCATCTTTTACAATCGGTTCCTGGTCAACAGTTGTCGGTGCAGGAGTGGACGTAGTTGAAGGAGACGTTTGGCTGGTAAGCGCCGGGTTCTGGCCAAGGGTATCATCTTCCTTCACCATTTGTTTTTTTGTACAACCCCCTGCAACGATGGTGAGACAAAAAAGCATGAGCAGCATTCCGTAAATCTCTTTTCTCATTTTTCCTCCTTTTTTCATGAAAGTACCTGTAGCGGATGAACCGTAATCCTCAAATGTGAAACATTATACATGGATGATAGCGGTTTTCCTAGCGTTAGAACTGCTGGTTGTCTTGGAACTGCCGGCGAAGAATTACCAGCGGGGTGACCAGACTGGATGGGAGTCGCTGCTTCCACTACGCGACACCCTTGTCTGTCCGCTGCCGTCCGCGCGCATGACATAAATGCTCTGAACTCCATCACGAGTTGAGCTGAAGGTGATGAATCTTCCATCCGGAGACCAGCGGGGATGTTCATTGCTTCCTTCACTGGTGAGCTGGATATCGTTGTTTCCGTCCGGGGTAATGGAATGAATCTGAAAACCTCCCGGTTGCTGACGACAATAGAGGATACGATCCCCCTTTGGTGACCAGGAGGGGCTCACATTATAATCACCGCTTGTGGTCAGACGGTAGGGATTCGACCCGTCGGCATTCATGACAAATATCTGGGGTTTTCCGAGCCGGTCGGAGAGAAAAGCGATCCTGCTTCCATCGGGTGACCAGGCGGGAGATGTTTCGATTGCGCCGTTGCGGGTAAGACGGCTCATCTGTTTGCCGTCCTTGCTGATAGCATAGATTTCGGCATTGCCGTCCTTGCTCAGCGCGAGGGCAATTCTGCTTCCGTCCGGGGACCAGGTTCCGGTAATGTTTATCCCCGGATGAGCCGAGATACGGGCTTCGGTTGTGCTGAAAAGATCTCTTCGATAGAGGTCGGGATTACCCTTCTTGTAGGAAGTGTAGATGATTTCGCGACCATTTGGTGAGAAGTCCGGGTTGAGATTGATGGAACCGTTGGCGGTGAGACGCTGCACATTGTAGCCGTCATAGTCCATAAGGTAGATTTCCTTGTTGCCGGACTTTTTGGAGACAAAGGCGATCTTGCCGGTGAATGGCCCTTTCTCCCTTGTCTGGAGGAGGAGAATTTCGTCGGAAAAGGAATGGGCCATCTTGCGGGCGTCTTTAATTTTTCCGGAGTAGCGTTTAGCCAGGAGCTGTCGGCCGCTCATCACGTCATAAAGGCGAAACTCCATGATAGCGCCAGAACCGTTGAGAAGGTAGGCGGATTTTATCAGATACTCCGCTCCCGCGGCGCGCCAGGGTGCCATGTCAAACTGGCCCGGGAGGATACCGGAATTTGCTCCAGCCAAAGAAGTATCCAAAATGGTAAAACGTCCGGTAAGTTCCATGTCAAACTTGAGAGCATCACTGGCATTCCGGGAGAGATCGCTGCTTTCACTGCCACCCTGGCTGACTGTTGGAGCCACTGCAAGTGATATTTTTCGGTCAGAGGAGGCGGTAACCTCAAGATAATTTTCCTGGGCATGGATTGCTCCAGGCAGCAGTAAAATGAAAACAAGAAAAAGTATGGTTTTTTTCACTTCTTTCCTACCCCTTCGGGCTTGAAGATAAAGCCCTGTTGGAATTCCTTCCGCCCGGGCGGTGGCGGAAAGTTCTCCTCTGCCAGGTACACGGCCCGGGCAACCGAATCCTCGAACACCTTATCTCCTGAAGAGCGTTCAATACGGTAGCCGATAACCTTGCCGGCCCTGTCGATGGTAAGCCGCACCACGACCATGGGGGTTCTGCCGCTGGAAGCAATAGTCTTTTCGAACGCATCGCGAAGGCGCGACTGGATGTAACTGCCGTAGTCGCTGCCCGCTTCCGATCCGGTGGCTCCCGGCATTCCTGCCTTGCCGCTTCCCGCGGTAACCTTTTTCCGAAGTTTTTCAATGGCGCTTTCGGTATGTTGCCCTTCCACCTTCTTTTCAAGGCGGGCAAAACGTTCACGGAATTCCTTTTCGGTTTCGGCACGCGGCTCCGTTGGTTTTTTGTCAGGGGTTGGCGCAGGGATTTTCTGGGGAGGGGTAACGGGAGACCGCATTTCCTTGGAAGTCTCAGGTTCCGCAGGGCTGGCGTCCGAGCCGCGCACCAACGGAGATCCTGCCCGGGGATTGGCCACCGGGAGGTTTACGATGTCGACATAATAGACCGGAACCGCATTCGCTTGAGCGGTGCGAAAAAAATCAAAGAAACTTAATGCTGCAAAGAATGCCACGTGTGCGATGAGCGAGCAGGTGATGGCAAATACCAGCCCGAAATCTTTCTTCGGACGAAGTCTCATTTTTCCCGGCCGGGCTCCGTCATCATTCCAAGCCGTTCAATACCGGCTCCCTTGATTTCCGACATGGTCTTTACCACTTCTCCGTAGGGGACATCGGTGTCGGCCTTCAGGAAGACCTCTTTTTTTGCTTTCGTCTCAAAGATCGTGGCAAGTTTTGCTGTCAGTTCCGAATGGCTCGTCTCTGTGGAGTTGATGTAGACCCTGCCTGACTTGTCGACGGAAACCACAACCGTTTCCTGATCGGTGGAAAGGGATTTTGCCTGGGTTTTTGGCAGGTTTACCTGAACTCCCTGCTGCATCATCGGGGCGGTTACCATGAAAATGACGAGAAGGACCAGCATTACGTCCACAAGAGGCGTAACGTTGATCTGGGACATTGCACCGCTCCGGTTTTCTCTGCTTCCGATTTCCATGTTCGTCCCCTATTTCCTGCTGATGGATCTCTGCACGATGTTGAGATATTCCGTGGTGAAGCTGTCCATCTCGGAGATCAGGACTTTGATCTTGTGCTGAAAATGATTGTATCCCATGACTGCCGGAATTGCAGCGACAAGACCAACCGCCGTAGCGATGAGTGCTTCGGCAATACCGGGAGCAACAACGGCCAGAGATGCCGAACCGGTTTCGCCGATACCCTTGAAGGCAGTCATAATGCCCCAAACAGTTCCGAACAGTCCGATAAAGGGTGCTGTTGAACCGGTGGTTGCCAGGAACGTAAGGTATTTCTCCAGACGGGTGATTTCCGAGGTGGTTGCACGGCGCAGGGCGCGGGAGATATTTTCGATGCCCCCAAGGTCGGTGCTGATAACCTCCGGGTCCTCCTTCTCGTCACCTTTTTCCATGAGTTTCTTCAGCTCGCTAAAGCCTTCGCTGAAGAGCACAGCAAGGGGTGAATCGGTAAAACGGTCAAGCTGGGCGTTGATGGAATCGAACTTTTTTACCTTCCAGAAAAAATCGAGGAACTTTTCCGACTGGCTGTTGGCGCGGTACACCTGAAGGAATTTAAAGAAGATAATACCCACTGATATGACGGAAAAGAGACCGAGTATAACCAGGACAGCTATAACGACCGGACCGGTCACGGCAAAGATTCCCAAGATGTATACCTCCATAAGAATAATGTTAGTGGAAAGTATTGATAAAATAAGCCTGTATCCCTATCAAGTCAATACGATTTTTCCCGTTTACATTTCTTCACCTAACGCAAGAAATGGCCAGGAAGCACCTTTATCTTTGATTTGGACTTTCCTTTGTAGAGTGAGGTACACTGAAAACAATGGCATTGTCTCTTTATATTCACTATCCATTTTGTTTGCGTAAATGCTTCTACTGCGCATTTAATTCGCGCACTGACGCATCCTGCACTTCCGACGAGTATGTTGCCGGTCTGCTCAGGGAGCTGGAGATGCGCTCAGGTATGCCGGAAAAGGGATCATTTGCCGGTACCCTCTACTTTGGCGGAGGAACCCCTTCCCTCCTGGAGTCTTGCCAGGTGGAGAAGATTATCGATGCTGCCGCGAAGCATTACGCCCTTTCTGCGGATGCGGAGATTACCTTGGAATGCAATCCAGGTACCATTACCTTTGAGAAACTCACCGCGCTCCGTGCTACGGGAGTTAATCGTCTTTCACTCGGCGTCCAGTCATTTGAGGACGATTTCCTGCAGAAGCTCGGCAGGGCCCATACCGCCGGACAGTCCCTGGCCGCCTTCCGTGCTGCCAGGGAAGCCGGATTTGACAATATCGGCATCGACCTTATCCACTCCCTGCCGGGACAGACCCTTGTCCAGTGGCAGAGCGAGCTTTCGCGTGCCTGTGAACTGAGTCCGGAACATCTGTCCGTCTATGGCCTTACTGTGGAGGAAGGGACGCCCTTTGCCCTTCTGGAAGAAGAGGGGAAGCTGCTCCTGCCCGAAGAGGAAGAATCGGCCAGCATGTATGAGAAGTCATCGGAGATGCTCGGAGCGAGCGGCTACGAACAGTATGAAATTGCAAATTTTGCCCGGCCCGGTTTCAGGTCGCGCCATAATTCGGGCTACTGGCAGCGGCGTCCATACCTGGGTTTCGGTGCCGGTGCCCACTCGTACCTGCAGTTGCCGGCATCCGGCATCCGTTTTTCGAATACCGAGAGAGCGGAGGACTATCTTCAGTTGATATCCAGTGGTTGCCTTCCGACCTCTGAGAGCCGGAACCTGTCGCGTGATGAGGCCATGGCGGAGTGCCTGTTCCTTGGATTGCGGCTGACGGAAGGGGTCAGCCTCGACCACTTTTACAAAGAATTTTCCGTGTCTTTCCAAGAGGTATTCGGGACTGCCTGTGCCGATCTCTTTGCAGCCGGTCTCCTGGAAATACGAAATGGTTATCTGCGCCTGACAGAGAAGGCGCGTATCCTTTCTAATCAGGTTTTTGTCCGGTTCCTCTAGGAGCCTGTCGGGTTTAGGGTAAATCTGCTGCAAATCCGTCTGGGCGGCCCATATTCCGCCGCTTTTTTGGCCAATAGAACGACTATTGGTCCGCAAAATCGACGAATCTGATCTCGCACAGCCGAATTTTCGCTTCGATTTCCTAAGCCCGACAGGCTCCCAGCCGGTAAAATTCCTTGACAAAAGGGGGGTCGATTGTTACTTTTGTGAAAGTTAGCACTCGAGGTATTTGAGTGCTAACTTTCGTTACGGGGGCAGCAATGAACGATATCCTTTCGGAGCGAAGCAGACAGATTCTTGAAGCGGTCATCGATGATTACATCAGGACTGCGGAGCCGGTTGGCAGCCGTACGGTGACCCGGAGGCACGGTTTCGCCTTGTCGCCGGCAACGGTGCGGAACGTCATGTCCGATCTGGAGGAGATGGGCTTTCTCTCTTCTCCCCATACTTCGGCGGGTCGCGTTCCTACTGACAAGGCTTTCCGCTTCTATGTGGATTCCCTTCTCCAGGTTCGTGCAATCACGGAGAACCAGCAGGAGGAAATTCGCAGGCAGTATCGGGTCCCTGGTCGGGATGTGGGAGAAATACTCAAGGAAACCAGCAGGATATTATCGTCTATATCAAACTATATCGGCATTGTCATTGCTCCTCGCTTCTCGGCCAATGTCTTCCGCCAGATCGAGTTTGTGAAGCTCTGCGGCAAACGGATTCTGGTGATTCTCGTCTCGGAAAGCGGGACCGTCCAGAACAGGGTCATTGAGGCTGAGGAGGATCTTTCTTCCGAAGACCTGGTGAGGATGACAAATTATCTGAATAATCTCCTCCATGGGTTGACAATCTCGGAAGTGAAAGCCAGGATAATCAGGGAGATGAAAGACGAGAAGGTACGCTACGACAAGCTTCTGACTCGAGCCCTCAAACTTTCGGAAGTGACTCTGGAAGAGTCTGCTGCGGATGTTTTCATTGAGGGGCAGGTCAATATTCTCAAACAGCCGGAATTCGCCGATGTGGAGAGGATGAAGGAGATCTTCTACACCTTTGAGGAGAAGAGCCAGCTCATCAACCTGCTTGATTGCTGCCTGAAGGCTGACCGGGTGAATATTTTTATTGGTGCCGAGAACTTTTTGAGCCGGATGAACCAGATGAGTGTCGTTACCGCTTCCTATGCAAGCGGTCCGAACAGCCTCGGGGTTCTCGGTGTAATAGGCCCCACGCGCATGGGGTATGACAGAGTAATTCCCATCGTTGACTATACGGCACGAATGCTCAGCGAATTGTTGGGCCGGGAATAAAGAGCGGAAAGGAGTATCAGTGAAAATGAAAAAGCACGACACCGAAACAAGCGGTGTAGAACATACTGAACAACAGGCGGAAGCGATGGAAGGGTCAGCCACCGAAACAGAAGTTGCGACGGATCCGGTTGAGAGGATCCAGCAGCTTGAGGAGGCCCTGGCGATAAAAGAAGCTGAAGTCGCGGCCAACTGGGATAAATATCTCCGAGAGCGCGCGGACCTGGAAAACTATCGCCGTCGTGTACAGAAGGAAAAGGAAGATCTGATGAAGTACGGCAATGAATGCCTGCTTTCAGAGATACTTCCGGTACTGGACAATATGGAAAGGGCTCTGGACCATGCCTCGGAGGAAAGCCTTTCCGCGATTATCGAAGGGGTAACTCTGACCCGGTCCATGCTCCTGTCGGTTCTGAAAAAATTCGGTGTAGAGCCCATTGAGACGAAGGGGGCCACTTTTGACTCAGCTTTCCATCAGGCCATGTGCCAAATCGAGAGCAATGACGTTGCACCGAATTGTGTCATAGAAGAGTATCAAAAGGGCTATCTGCTGAACGACCGCCTCCTGAGACCCGCAATGGTTTCGGTGGCAGCAGCGGCAAAAAACGGGGACGAATAAAATTTTCCCCCACCCCTTGTTTTTTCCCGAGGACATAATTAGCTTTAGAATGAAGAGACATTAAAAGGAGGAATACATATATGAGTAAGGTAATCGGAATCGATCTGGGTACTACCAACTCCTGCGTGGCCATCATGGAGGGTGGAGAACCTGTTGTCATAGCCAATGCGGAAGGAAGCCGTACAACGCCGTCCATGGTCGCCTTCACGGACAGTGGTGAAAGACCGGTGGGCCAGCAGGCAAAGCGCCAGGCGGTCACCAATCCGGAGAACACCCTGTTTTCCATCAAGCGCCTCATTGGCCGCAAGTTTGACACCGAGGCGGTCAAACGGGATATCGCAATATCCCCCTTCAAGATCGTGAAAGCGGAAAACGGCGATGCCTGGGTGGACGTGAGAGGCAAGCAATATTCGCCGCCGGAAATCTCTGCCATGATTCTTCAGAAGATGAAGAAAACCGCTGAAGACTATCTGGGAGAGACTGTTACCGATGCTGTCATCACCGTTCCGGCGTACTTCGACGATTCCCAGCGCCAGGCAACCAAGGATGCCGGCAAGATTGCCGGACTGAATGTCCTCAGGATCATCAACGAGCCGACTGCAGCAGCCCTTGCCTACGGACTTGACAAGAAGAAGGACGAGAAGATTGCGGTATTCGACCTTGGTGGCGGTACCTTCGACATCTCTATCCTTGAATTGGGAGAAGGGGTATTCGAGGTTAAGTCAACCAACGGCGACACCTTCCTCGGCGGCGAGGACTTCGACCAGAAGGTCATCGACTGGATTGCCGACGAGTTCAAGAAGGATCAGGGTATCGATCTTCGTTCCGACAAGATGGCTCTCCAGCGTCTCAAGGAAGCAGCGGAAAAAGCGAAATGCGAACTCTCCACCTCGGTAGAGACCGATATCAACCTGCCGTTTATCACCGCTGATGCCACTGGTCCGAAGCACTTGACCCTGAAACTGACCCGGGCCAAGCTTGAGTCCCTCTGTGCCGAACTGATCTCGAAACTGGAAGGGCCTTGCAGGACAGCGTTAAAGGATGCCGGTCTTTCCCCCAGTGAAATCGATGAAGTAATCCTGGTTGGTGGTATGACCCGCATGCCGATAGTTCAGGCAAAGGTGCAGGAGATCTTCGGCAAGGTTCCCAACCGGGGTGTCAATCCTGACGAAGTGGTTGCCATTGGTGCTGCCATCCAGGGTGGCGTGCTCCGTGGTGACGTCAAAGACGTGCTGCTCCTTGACGTTACCCCGCTCTCCCTTGGCATCGAAACCCTTGGCGGGGTCATGACCAAGCTCATCGACAAGAACACGACCATTCCGTGCCGCAAGAGCCAGGTGTTTTC